>JAHEFC010000285.1 GCA_024640385.1 Sphingobacteriales bacterium | reverse complement strand
GATCTCCGTGGGGGTGATCAATGCGCGGTTCGTAAAACCGCTTGATGAAGACATGATCATTTCCGCGGCGAAGAAAACAGGACGGATTGTAACGGTGGAGGAACACGCGCTCCTGGGCGGTTTTGGAAGCGCGGTGCTCGAATGCCTCGATGCAAACGGCGTTGCCGGCATCAAGACCCACCGCATCGGGCTTCCGGACGCTTATATTGAGCACGGTCCGCAGGCCCTGCTCCGGCATAAGTATGGTTTGGATGCCGACGGTATTTATGACTCGGTGAAGGAATTTCTCGAGAGGACCCGTCTGAAGGCAGTCACACCGGTGACTCAGCTCCGGGCAATGGACGTATAGGTATTTGTCAAGGTCAACCCGAGGCACTAAGGATTATCTTAGTGCCTTTTTTTATCCGCTACAAGGGCTTAAGATTTTACATTGCAATCTTTAGCCAAATTCCCCCAGTTGCTTTATCCATAATAATACGAAAAAAGAGATTGACATTAATTATAAATACTGATAAACATAGTCCCATTACAGTATAACAATGTTATAAGATGATATCGTGAAAAACTCCCTCGACGTTGCGTAAATAAAAAATAATTAAAATATAGTAGGTATATTTCCTTCTCACGGGTCGTTCCATGTCTTAATGCTCAATTAAGAAAGCAGATAAACGTATGCTGAAAAACAGCATAAATTGTGACCTGCTTCAATGCAGGGTATACAGGCCGCTATTCCTCGCTGTTTTTGCTCTATCTCCAATCGTCGATGCCTATTCAGATTCATTGTGCTCTCCTCTCGTTTTCTTAAATGGCCAAAATGACGCAGACGACCCGGTTATTACTCAGGAATTAAATCTTAATGATAACCTCATTTCCATCCAGGCTAAAAAAGATTCAAAAAAAGTTTCCCGGCATTATCATGCGCTTTTGCAGACTCCAATAGAATATGTTCCGGCGTGTGGCATTGATAAAATACAACTGTCAGCAAACATCATAAAAGCCTCTCAAATCTGTTCTCCAATATCTTCAGGTCTCTCACCGCCTGCAGTCTCACTTCTAAATCTAATACTCACATCTTTTCTTCATTGAAATCATTTATTTAGAAAGGAGGGCTTTCCCTGCGATCAGATTGATTGCAATGGTTTCGGTGTACATTCTTGTTTTAACATTATGACAGTAAGGAAATAATCTTTTTCATTCAAGAGCTATCGAATGCTCAAAGGAGAAAAAAATGAGACAGCGAGAGTATACAAAACAGGTTGTAATGTATCTGTGTGTGTTTTTTGTGATGATGCTCGGTGCCTTCAATAGTAGTTTTGGCCAGAACAATCCGGGAAACATGACTCCGGACGAACAGAAGCTTTCCTACGTGCCCGGAGAAATTATTTTCAAGGTCCGGATCGGGATTTCTGACGATCTGAAAAACGCTGTACGCGGAGATGCACAGCTTAAATTAAAGGGCGGTGTTATCACCCGCATATGGGGCTTTCCGGCAACGTTGAAATCCCTGATCAAGGGCGATACTGTTCTGGAACCCGTGTTTCAGGGGGTCCATGCGAGAATGCGGTCCACTGGGAAGACGGAACCCCAACTCCTCCGCGAAAAATTCAATCAGCTTAAGGCTAGGAGGAAAATGCCGGTCAACCAACCCAGGGATTACCATCTTTCCAACATCTATGTGCTCAAAAATATAAATGCGGGCGGGCGGTCCATTGAGGAGATCGCAGCGGAACTGAAGAAAGATCCGAATATTGAATATGCCGAGCCGAACTATCTTGCGAAGAGCACCATGGTTCCAAATGATCCATTCTATAGCTCCTACGGATCTTGGGGCAAGAGTTTGGATGACCTCTGGGGGCTGAAGAAGATACAAGCCGCACCAGCATGGGACCTGACTCAGGGAGAAGGCACGGTGATTGCCATACTTGGCAGCGGCGTTGATTATAATCATGAAGATCTGGCAGCGAACAAGTGGGTGAATACGGCTGAGATACCAGGAAATGGGATCGACGACGATCATAATGGTTATGTGGATGATGTCATAGGCTGGGATTGTGGCGATAATGATGCTGATCCCATGGATAATTACAAGGGGCATGAGACGGGCTGTGCGGGAGTAGCCGCGGCGGTCGGGAATAATAACCTGGGGATCATCGGTGTAGCTCCCAGAGCCAGGATCATGGCCCTTAAGATGTATAGCTTAATAGGCGCACCATACCAGGCCACTGCTGATGCGATTGATTACACAGTATTTAACGGAGCGAATGTGATCAATATCAGCTCTATCTGGGGAAAGAATACCTCTATTCAAGTCATTGAGGATGCCGTCAAGCATGCTTATGAGCATGGCGTTGTGATTGTTCTTTCAGCAGGCAATTACAATGACAATGTGGATTATTTTAGCCCACATAATATGCCGGAGGTAATTTCCGTGGCTGCCACGGATCCGTCGGACTCGAAAACCAGGTTTTCCAACTGGGGGGCGCATGTGAGTGTGGCGGCGCCAGGCGAAGATATCCTGACTCCGCGCGCCAGTACTGCAATAAACGATATACCGCTTCCAGATAACGATAAGTATGTAGTGGTCGCAGGGACCTCCTTTGCCGCTCCTCATGTTGCGGGGTTGGCGGCACTGATCCTTGCGCAACATCCGGATTATGACGTCCGGCAGGTGAAGCAGGCAATACAATTGTCGGCAGACGACATTGGCGGCCCGGGTTGGGACATGCAAATGGGTTATGGAAGGATCAATGCCTACAAAGCATTGACCCTGGATCCACTGCCTCCGGCATGTGATGCGGTAATCACGTCTCCGAAAAGCAGTACGAAGGTTTTGGGGAGCATTCAGATTCAGGGCAGGGCGGCCGGACCTGGTTTTCAACAGTATTCCCTTTACTACATAAACTCCAAGGACCTCGCCTCGGGCGCATGGAACCTTCTGACTCAATCCACGACAGCAGTTACAGATGGCATTTTATTTGATAACTGGAATGTGGATGCCTTGCCCGATGGGGATTTTATTGTGAAGCTCGTGTTGAAAAACGGCCTCAACTATGCCTATGAGGACCATATTCTTTTAACAATAGACAATACCTATTTTACCGATCCAAGCAGGAATGCCGTACGAAGAATAGGCGGCAACGTATACTTAAACGGCACCGTCTGGGCAGTTTCTCCTCAAAGCTTTCAGATAGAGTATGCGTCAGCAAACACACCCGACGTCTGGCATCAGGAAGGAATCAACCTGGCCAATGGAGGCACTGCTCCGATTACCAATGGGCTCATTGCGACATGGGATACGACTCTGATGCCTTCGCAGGCGGAGTTTTATCTGGTGAGGATTCTCGTGAGCGGGATGGAGCAGGCGCGGATCAAGATCTATATGGACCCCACCCTGAAACAGGGATGGCCTGTCGAGGTCCCCAAGCTTTATTCGGCCAGTAGCAAGTATAGGTTTAATATAGTTACCGCGGATATGGACGGGGATGGTAAGAAGGAGTTAATCTTCCCTGTCACGCGTCCTTGGACATGTGATCCGGGTTGTCGAGCATATGTGGATGTCCGCAAATCCGATGGCATGTCATCCAATGGCTGGCCTGTCTACCTAAACGATGCAGAAGAGATTCCAGAAGTCGCTGTGGGGGACATCGACAATGACGGCTATAATGAAATTGTGGTCATGACTTATTCTTCATCCAATGCTCAAAACGCATTACTCTACATTTTGGGTCATGATGGTTCAATTAAAGTCGGGCCGAAGATCATTGACAATGTTGGATTAGAGAAAAATTCTCCGGTTTTAGCCGATGTGAATCTGGACGGTAAATTGGAGATCGTGGTTAAATCCCATAGTGATAGCGACGGCAAAGCAAATCTGCACCTCCTGGATAGTTCGGGAAACGAAATGACCGGCTGGCCGAAACAGATTGATGCCGTTACCGACGGCTGCTGGATGGGGCATACCCCTGCCGTAGCTAACATGGACTCTGATCCATATTTGGAGATCGTTGCAGTAGTGCCTTATGGTTTTAAAGTAGGCAATACATACGAATACCGCACTGGCGTTCATATCTTCAAATATGATGGTACTGAAATCGTGAATCAGAGTTTTAACGATAACATGTACAGTTCCTACTCGTCGCCGGTTATAGCGGACATCAACAATGATGGACAAAATGAAATTGTATTTAATACTTTTGGTACAGCCTATGCCTTGTCAAACTCGGGCATAGTTTTGTGGTCGCATGCTAATGCCGCCAATAATGCAATCTGGTCATCGCCGGCCATCGCAGACATGAATAAGGACGGCTATCCTGAGGTCATTATTTCGGAATACGCGACCGGCTATGTTCATGTTCTTGATTATATGGGCAACGTAATCATGAATTGGCCCCCACAGATGTCGACAATACCGCTCTCGCCCGTTGTAGGCGACATTACGGGTGACGGGAAGCCGGATATTGTCATTGCGGGTTTTGAAGACACTAGCAATAATCCCAATGCCACGAATTATGTGCCGTTGAATAAATTGCTTGTTATGGATAATAGCGGCGTCTCAATCCCCGGTTTCGAAAAAGTGTTTCAAAGGGGCCATGATTTGGAAGAATATCAGCCGGTGCTTATTGACGATCTTGATGGTGACGGACAGGTAGAGCTTATCGCCGGTAATGCGGAGGATTGGGATTATGGAACGGACGAGCCCAAGAACACAGCCTCGATCTATGTCTGGAGTCTGAATACACCGTATGATGCCAATACCATGCAGTGGCCCATGTGGAATCATGATGCTCAGCATACCGGAGCGAGTATCGGCCAGTGTGCAACTGTGAATAATACCGGACCCTGCAATGATGGCAATGCTTGTACCCTGACCGACGTTTGCTCCAATGGCGTCTGTGCGGGAACACCGATTAACTGCAATGACAACAATCCCTGTACAACGGATACGTGTAATCCAATAACAGGCGTGTGTTCTAACAAACCAGTTACTAATGGAACAAGCTGCGCAGATAGCAATCTTTGCAATGGCGCGGAAACATGCCAGAGCGGCATTTGCACGGCAGGAACACCGATTGTCTGCAACGATAACAACAAGTGTACCAACGACACCTGCAATCCGGCAACAGGGTGCGTCAACACACAAAAGTGCAATGACAACAACGTTTGCACAGCCGACACGTGCAATGCAAAAACAGGCGCCTGTACCTACACCAACAATACCCTGTCCTGTGACGATAACAATGCCTGTACCACGAACGATAAATGTTCGGGCGGCACATGCAAAGGAACAACCAAGGTCTGCAACGACAACAGCCTTTGCACAACGGATTCCTGCAATACGGCAAGCGGTAACTGTGTTTTTACGACCGTGGTCTGCAACGACAACAATGCATGCACAACCGACACGTGTAATACGACAAGCGGGTGCGTGCACACTTCCATTTTAGGATGTGGAACGGATGTGGGTATATACTCTTTCACAGTGCCAACACCCGTAAAGCAAGG
>JAHEFC010000284.1:4822-5524 GCA_024640385.1 Sphingobacteriales bacterium | reverse complement strand
CAGCTGGTCGTGGGTGGGCGGTTCGAGCTATGGCGTGGAATACAAGGCATCCTCTGCGGTAAATTGGACAGTTGCTGCTGCATCCAACGCCGGCACGTCCTATTACCTGACTGGATTGGCACCGGGTACCACCTACAACTGGAGAGTGAGAACCAATTGCGGTAACAGCGGCAGCAGTGTTTATACTGCGGCCCAGTTCACAACAACAGGGGCACTGAATACCGGCAATATTTCCCAGCAGGGGATGTTGATGGAAACCTCCGGCTGGAAAGTATTCCCCGTACCGGCGAAGAATTATGTGAACCTGAGCTTCCAGAGCATGGGCACAGGGAAAGCACAGATCACCCTTACTGATATTTCTGGCAGAATACTAAGGACGGAAACGGTTAATGTGATCAGTGGGTTTAATAATATGAGGCTGGAGTTGAAAGATGTAAGGCCAGGAGTGTATTTCCTTCGGATGATTGGTAAAGACCACTTAAACGTTAGTAAGATCATTGTTCAATAGCAACCCGGGGGGGATTAGTGTGCTAGCCGGTTAACAAGTTAGCCGGGAAATGTAAAAGATAAACAAGGTAGAATAAACTCAACATGTTTTGAGAGAACTCTATCTTGTTTATCTAATGCACTTCCCGGCTAACTTGTTAACCGGCTAGCACACTTAAAAAAAATGGTTGTTACATCATTTTTTCGAAAATTGCC
>JAHEFC010000284.1:0-4812 GCA_024640385.1 Sphingobacteriales bacterium | reverse complement strand
CTCCGGAAGAACGGTGAAAACAGAAACCATCATGATCACCAGCGGAATGAATAATACGAGGATCGATCTGGCTGGCATCAGGCCGGGGATGTATCTGCTGAGGATGACAGGAAAGGAAAGCTCACAGGTCAGCAAGATCATTGTTCAGTAAATAAGGAACTCCTATAATTGCAAAGGTCGTTGAACAATATGTTCACCGACCTTTTTTTCTATGAGAAATGATCGATCCCGAAAAGAGTTGCAAACGGAGGATGGGATAACCCTTCCACCCTCCGTTTAGTTTTCTACATCACTTCTTCAACTTTCTTATTAATGGTGTTCAGGCCCTCTTTGAATCCATCCTTCAGACTATTGAATTTTTTTTGTCCTTCATGAATTCCGTCTTTTATAGTGCCTGTTATTTTAGTCCCTTTTTTAGCCAGCAATTCCCTGGTGTCAGAACCCTTCCTCGGAGCGAATAAAAGTCCCAGTACAGCACCTGCTGCCAAACCAATACCAACGGCTGTCAATATCTTATTAGTGTTTGTCATAATTCAAGATTAAAGAAGTGAACAATCAAATATTTCAATAGTGAATTTCACGATTTATAGTATGAAAAACAATGACTTAAATCATTGTTTCGTAATAAGTCTGCGACGGTTTCCGGCAAATTCTGAAACCTCCACCTGTTGCCTCTTTTAGACTGGCAAGAAACCATAAATGACAAACAGGCGGGTTCGCAGGCCAGGAGTTTGGTTGGCGGGTATCTCAAGAACCAGTTCAGGGATAATATGTCCCGGAATTTAAAGCCGCCGGTTGCAAAAAAATCATATATTACCAGGACTATTCCACCCCTTTGTAAACCTGATTACTCAACACATAATGTAAAAAAATGCAAAGGAGAAATTTCATCAGGAACACGATGTTCACGGCCATGGCCGTAACTACCCATGGCTATGTAAAATTCAACGGCGAAAATTTTGAAGGCGACTGCGCCACAACAACTGACATCCTGGGTCCTTATTACAGGCCCTATGCACCCGTCAGAACGGATATGCTTGTAAAGGGGACAGCAGGTCAGGTGGTTATACTCAAAGGCAAGGTCAAGCAGAAAGATTGCACCACGGGGCTGAAAAATGCCTGTGTAGAGCTCTGGCATTGCGATGAAAAAGGCGTGTATGATAATGATTCGCCCGCCTTCAATTACAGGGCAAGGACCTATTGTGATGAAAAAGGAAATTACGAGTTCAAAACTGTTTTCCCGGTTCCCTATAGTGTTGGCCCTGGTGTTACAAGGCCTGCACATTTCCACATGCTCATTTCTGCAGAAGGATACCAGACCCTGATCACACAGCTTTATTTCACTGGAGATCCCAATTTGTCCACCGATCCATCATCTTCTTCACCGGCTGCCAAAAAAAGGATCCTTGATATAAAGGATGAAAATGGGGCGAAACTTGTAGCCTTCGATGTGTCTATGATGGAAAAACTTCCAGCCGATGCATCAGTGGTCGAGAGACTGAGTGGGACCTATGTTAGGAGCGATAATAAGCGCGAGGAGGTGTTTTATAAGAAGGCTGGAATGTTGTGGGTTCAGAATGGCGGAAGTATCAATGGAGGTTATGCTATGGAATATGTTGGTAATAATATTTTCCAGGTCTACGGAAGCAAAGCGACTTTCCAATTCACGCCTGAAAAAGACGGCTCTGTGAAACTGTTGTTCAAAAACACGAACAGGGAGGATAAGGAGTTTTCCTGGACCGCTGTCAAGACTAAGTAACTTCTATTAGCTTAGCTATGAGCTATAGTTCATCTGATCAATTTCCGGGCAGGTCGTCCTGGCCTGCCTGCTGATCACCTCAGGTTCATGATCTGCTGTGAATAGTTCTCACTGACCGGTATCTGCTCTCCATGTATGGTCACCTGGTGGCGTTCGATACGGTCCACATGTTCTTTGTTCACGATATAGGAACGATGTACCCGGATAAAAGAGGCCGGGGGAAGTACTGACTCCATTTCAGAAAACGTCATCCTGGTCAATAGTTTTGAACCCCGCATCACCACATTGATATAATTGCCCTCTGCCACCAGGTAAGTGATCTCATTGAACCAGACTTTAACTAATTCGTATCCTGTTTTAAGGAAAATATAATCCTGTTGCTTGTCCTGGTTCCGCCATTGATATACTTCCTGTGCTTTTGAACAGGCTTTCATGAATCGGGGAAGCGAAAACGGTTTAAGCAGGTAATCCACAGCATCCAGCTCGAAACTGGTTACGGCATGTTCTGAATAGGCTGTAGTGAAGATCACCAGTGGCTTTCTGGATAAGCTGTTGTAGAATTCAATGCCGCTGATATCGGGCATTTTGATATCCAGGAAGATCAGGTCTACCTGGTGTTTCCTGAGATAGTCAAGGGCCTGGAATGCATCAGTGAAACTGGCTGTGAGTTCCACAAAAGGCACTTTTGAGGCATGTGAGCGGACCACTTCAAGCGCTACAGGTTCATCGTCTATGGCTATCGCGATCATTAAGCGTTTGTTAACTGTATGGTTAAATGTATGAAAAACTCTTTTGAATTTTCCCTGATGATGAGCTCATGCTTGTTGGGATAGAACAACTGTAAACGCTGTTTAACATTGTTCAGGCCGATCCCCGTGTTATTTTTTTCCGGATCGTCACCGTGTTTAGTGTGGATGCTGTTGTATACATCAAAAAAAATGTTCCCGTCTTCGATGTGGAGACTGATCTTAATGTGTGAAGGCTCGCGCAAACTTATCCCATGCTTGAACGCATTTTCAATAAACGGGATCAGCAGCATGGGGGTAATACTGAGATTGTTCACTTCGTCTTCTATATTGGTCTGGATAGTGATATTCGGCGATTCCTGTGTACGAAGCTTTTGCAGGCTGATATAGTTTTTGATATAGTCGATCTCGCGGTTGAGTGAGATCTTGTCCTGAACATTTTCTTCCAGCATGAACCTCATCATATCACCCAGTTTCTGGATGCCTTCACTGGTTCGATCGGCATTTTCCTGGAGGGCTGTACCGTATAGCGTATTTAATGAATTGAACAGGAAATGGGGATTGATCTGCGATTTCAGCAGGTCAAGATTGGCTGTGGAATGGCCAAGTGCCTGGCGAAGGGTGGTCAGTTCCGATTGGTTTGACATTTTATATTTGAAAACAAACCAGGATATCGGGGCGGTCACGAACATCTGGATACAGGCATTAATGAGCAGAAATGCAGCTACAGCCTCACCGCGATCCACCATGGGCAACATGATCAGCGCAAAGGGAAGTGCAGTTAGAAAAAGGATCTGAAATACTTTCCACGCATATACCAGAAATTTTCTTTTTGTCAGATTCAGGACCGAGGGGATCAGTTTATGCATCGAATACCAGTAAAGCCCGATGCCAAATGGAATAATGATAGCATAGCCAAGAACTATTTCCTGCGGTGCGCCGCTAACCAGTGTGAGGAAGAATGAAATCATCCACAAAATGAAAACAATGATGGCTTCCCTGGTCAGGCCTTTATATTTTTCCTGTAAGGCATGTTCGTTCGATAATAAATAGATGCCAAAATATTTGATCACATTATACATGGCAAACAGGAACATCATCCAGAAAGTGAGCAGCATCCGTGTTTTAAATATTTCGTTGTAGAACTCATTGAGCGATTGGTATTCGTTCATCTCATAGGCTTTCAGCCAGGTGTCGGCTATGCCCATGATAAAACCCAGGATCAGGAAAATGATAACAGACAAGATGATATGAATGGCAAGGTTGTTTCGCTTGATCAGGTTTGGGATCACATATAGCGTCAGCAGGATATAGGCCAGGTACAGGAAAGTATACACCGCTGTTTTAGGCACCAGGTAGTTCTGCATGTAAGACAGTTGGTAGTTCCTTTCACCGAACTGGTAGAGCATATCAGGATTCATGTCGTTCCTGACTGCATTGGAAATAAGCAGGAATATGGACAGCACATAGATGACCGTAGCGCCCCAGAATTCTATCCTGTTATAATTGTAAGATGTTGAATTTTCAGCTTTCATTTTTCGGTTTTGTAGTGCAATGTTAAGGCGGGTGACAGGGGGGCGGGTATCAAAGTGACGAATTCCCTCAAATTTGTTACCAGTTACAATTCATTATAATTCAATGCATAACGTTTAACATGAATTTTTTGGGCAGCCGTTCGATGGTTAATTGGGTCTTTAATGTATGCCCCCACTTGCACAAATTGCTGATTTGCCGTAACTTTTTGCCTGCAATGCTAATCTACAATTGTGGTTTATGAGAAAAAATTTACGTTTCACCATCCTGTTCCTGATCCAGTCAGTCTTTGTTTTTCAATCCTTTGCACAAACGGAGAAATTCGGGTATGCCATTACTGATCTCATGCAGGAAGGTAAAAACTGGGTTGCCCTGAGAAGGCTTGATTTTAATTCGGCAAGTTTCAGTGACATTGTGCTGAATGGGAACGATAAATCCTTTTCCATCCTGGACATCCGGGGAACGAAATTCAGTAAGGTCACCGCTGCGAAAGTGAACAATATTGACCCCGATCTGCCATTTGCCAGTGGAGTGGCCGCCATGGCCTACGACAGGAACAGCAACCGCATCTTCTATGTGCCCATGTACTATGATCAGTTGCGCTACATCGATATCAAAACGATGAAAGTGTATACTACAGGCACTGGTTTTGGGACGGCACAGGAAAAATCTGCGTACGAGTCCATCACCCGGATGGTTATCGCGGGCGACGGTTTCGGTTATGCACTTTCAACTGATGGCAATCACCTCTATAAGTTCAACACCAAAGGGACC
>JAHEFC010000283.1 GCA_024640385.1 Sphingobacteriales bacterium | reverse complement strand
TCAGCACATATTCATCAAGGAGAGCTACAAATTTCGCTGAGATCCTCCTGAAAGGAACGCTGATCAATATCAATGAACCGGAGTGAATATATCCATCTATCATCGTCCTGATATCCTTAAAATCTTCTTCATCATAACCTATATCGCTTAATAGTATCACATCTGCCTGGGGCAGGGGCCTTTCTTTCCAGTCGATTAAACGGGTTTCCATATTCTGCAATCCGAGATTCCTGATATTCTGACCGATCCAATGTATCGCTTCAGGTGCACTGTCTGAAACAATAACTGATGAAGCATATCTGGAGGAAATGAACGAAGGAAGACCCAGGCCTGCGCCAAGTTCAAGAACATGTTTTCCGCTGATCAGGTCGGATTGTTCCTGCAACTGGGAAGACAGGGCCATTGCCGAAGGCCAGATTCTGGACCAGTAGGGAAAATCATTCCTTTCCCCGGATTCGTAGACAGATCTGACTTGCTGCGGATCAGGTATTTCGAGTTCAACTCCCATGATCTCACAAGTCAGAGCCCGGTAGTGAAGTCCATTCATAAAATAATTGACAAGTTACGCACCATCGCCTTCATAGGCCATTTTGAAACGGAATTAGGCCCGAACTTTGGGTTACCTTTTCTCAGTAAAAGTATTAATCGGCAAGAAAATCTATTACAATGATTCAGAAAACTTACTATAAAACGAAAGATTACTGCAAGGTGAAATTCAGTTTCCAGGTTGAAGATGCTGAAACCATCGAGATCCTTGGCCTCAACAGTGATTGGGAAAATTCAGTGATCATGAGCAGGAAGAAAGATGGTACTTTCTCGGCTGATGTCAATCTTCCAAAAGACAGTAAGCACGAATTCAAATACCGTGTCAACAGCACTTTATGGGTCAATGATCCATCTGCCGATGCCGAGGCTCCTAACACATTCGGCGGCAGCAATAGTGTGGTCACTATATAAGGAGGCGAGAGGCGATAGGTGAGAAACGGGAAGAAAAGTTAAAGGATTGAGAACGGTGAACTGATCACTCACTGTTTTCAGTCCTTTCTTGTGTTTGAAAATTCCTGCAGTGTTATTGGTGCAACAACTTTTGCATTTAGTATGCAAATAATTGACGACCTTTAGGGACTAAAAATTAAAAATGGGTAGATCGTCAGAGTCTTTTAATAAACGCGAGAAAGAGAAGAAAAGGCAGAAAAAAGCTCAGGATAAAGCTGAGAAAATGGGGGAACGCAAGGCTAACGCCAAGAAGGGCAAGAGCCTGGACGATATGATCGCGTATATAGACGAAGATGGTAATATCACCTCTACTCCACCCGATCCAACCCGCAAAAGGGTGATCAATGTAGAAGATATCGAGATCGGCGTTAAAACCCGTGAAGCAACTGAGGAAGATAATAGCCCGGCCATCGGCGTGGTGAACTTCTTCAATTCCGCCAAAGGGTTTGGTTTCATAAAAGAAACCTCAACAGGTGACTCTTATTTTGTGCACATCAACGAACTCACCGAAAAGATAGGCGAAGGCGACCGAGTCCAGTTCGAACGCGGTTCAGGCCCTAAAGGCCCGGTAGCTCTCCAGGTAAAAAAAGCCTGAATTAAACTGCAGTAGGCTTCTGTACAGCAAGCTTTGCAAAATCAGACCCGCTGAAGATCTTAGCGAGATTTACATTCTTTGACTGGCTGTAAGATTCCAGCTGGCTCTGGGGCACTATTCTCCAGAAATTCTTCGATTTGAGGTCGGCATAATCCCTGTCTTTGATAAAAAGTCCGTTCATGGGGTCGCGCTTTTTAAAACTGATCCTTACGGCTTCATTTTCGGTCCTTGCGCTGCTTAAGAATTTTTCGATCTCTTCAATTGTCATAAGAAAATTTTATTTGAATTACCGGGTGGGAAGCGCAAAGTTAACTTTTCTTATGTTAAAAACAGGCCAAAAGTTGAGGCGAGAGGCATAAGGCGATAGGCGAAAGAAAAACTTCTCTCGCCTATCGCCTCTCGCCTCTCGCCTATTTCAAGAGCCTTTCATCAAACAATTTCAATATTCTCTTATACTCATCCGTCCAGCTGCTCGGTTCTATAAACCCGTGATCCTCAACGGGATAGACAGCCAGTTCCCAGTTGTCCTTACCCAATTCGATCAGCTTTTGGCTCAACCTGACCACATCCTGGAAATGGACATTTACGTCAACCATCCCATGGCAGATCAGGAGGTTATTTTTTAATCCTGACACAAAATTGATAGGAGACGAGCGGGCATAGGCAAGGCTGTCGTTGAATGGCTCATTCAGTATGTTAGAGGTGTAGCCATGGTTATAGTGCGCCCAGTCGGTGACGGGCCTGAGGGCGGCCCCAGCCCTGAACACGTCGGGTGTGGTAAATAAGGCCATCAACGTGATAAATCCGCCATAACTGCCTCCATAAATGCCTATTCTTGAAGCATCTATACCAAGCTGGGAGGTCAGGTATTTAGATGCATCCACATGATCACTCAGGTCTTTTCCGCCCATATGCCGATAAATCCCTGTTCTCCAGTCACGGCCATAACCTGCACTCCCCCGGTAATCAATGTCCAAAACCGTATAGCCCCGGTCTGCCAGCAGGTTATGGAACATATATTCCCGGAAATAGCTGCTCCACCAGTAATGGGCATTCTGCAAATAGCCGGCGCCATGAACAAAGATCACCGCAGCATTATTCTTCTTACCTGCTGCTGGCTCGTATAGCCTGGCGTAAACCCGGGCGCCATCCGAAGCCGGTATGGTGATTATTTTCGCCTCCCTCCAGGGGTATCCAGTGAACTCTTCAGATCTCGCCCTGTTTGTGATCTTCCTGGGAGCAGCCCCCGGTTTGTTTTCCTGTATATACAGTTCCCAGGGGCTGTTGATATAGGAATAACGATAGGCGATCCATTTCTCATCGGGCGACATTTGCACTTCATATCCGCCCTCCATGGAGGTGATCTTCATTTTTCCGGAGCCATCCACATTGATTCGGTACCAGTGTTGTTTGCCGGGGTGCTCTTCATTGGTAAGCAGGAAGAAATACTTCCTCGTTTTCGACAATACCAGGTCCTGCACTTCATATTTCCCACTGGTCAGTGCTATCCTGGAATTTGTATTCAGATCGGTCAGATAGAGATGCGAATATCCCGTAGCCTCACTCTGAAAATAAAAACTGTTGTCATTGACCCACCCCATCCTGGCACCGAATCCTATACCAGGACCACCGATCCATGCCTCATCTCTTTGCCTGTCCACCACTGACAGTTTACGGGTTTGGGGCACCAGTTTCATCAGCCACCTGTCTTTATTATCCTGCGATCGTATATCAAGAACAGCTCTGTTGCCGGATGGGTTCCAGGAAATAGCTGCTACATAAACCGGTCTGATCTTTTTCCTGGCTTTTGAGGTATCGTCTTTTGCGTAGTCGGGCAGGTCTGTGATCCCGGGCAGGGAATCCATATTCACCAGGTACTCCCGATTGGCGCCTCTATCGTACAAATAGAATTCATATTTCCCCTGGGGTGCTCCAACTTTCGTCCTGGTATTCAGGTCAGTGGTGAACCCCGACTCCGTTACATAATCCGGCACGATGGTCTGTTTCCCCTGGGCCGGCTGGAACAGTCTGTACGTAACATAATTCCCTGATGGTGCAATATCAAGTGCCTGCAACATTTTGTCGCCGATATCGATCAGCCTGAGTGTATCTGTTTCCCTGTTGTATTTCAGGAACTCAATTCTGCCATCTTTCTTTTTCTTTCTTTCTTCCAGTACATCAAAAAGCTCGAGTTGCTGCCGGCTCAACCACTGCTCCTGGGTCAATTGTTTTGAGGCAGTATCAGTCCTTGATGTTCTTGCTGTTGATCCCCTGCCTGCCTCCGGGCGTTGCAGGTTGGTTAACTGCTTTGTAGTACCGGATCTAATATTCCAGGCATAAATGTTCTGATTCCTATTGTAGGCAACCCATTCATTATTGAGGATAAATTTTGGACTGAACTCAGTTTCTTCAGTTTGGGTGATGGGCTTGGTTAGCCCCGTTTTGATATCGGTGATATAAAGGTCTCCGCGATAAATATGCACCCTCATGGTATAGTCGCTGTTGTAAACCACTCCTGCGGATGCATTGGCCCTGATGGCATCCATATATTTCATCTTTACCGGCCCACCACCTCCAAGGTCCCTACCTCCAAGGTCCTTACCTTGGAGGTAGGGACCTTGGAGGTAGTAAGTATAGAAAGAGTCATCTACTGCCTTATCAGGGTTCCATAAGAAGTTAACGGCCCGGCTATCCGGCGACCACGAAATACCTGATGGAGAACTGCCCATCCATTTAGGATCACGCATGATCTTCTCTACCGTCAGGGTTTGGCCACATACATTGACTGAAATAAAAACAAAGAATACCAGGAGCCTGCAGTTCATACTCATGATTTAGCCGATAAAACTATGAAACACAGTTAACAATTCTTTAGAAATAGGATCACTAATTTAATGAAGCTGGCCAAACACACTAAAACTAAAGTCATGAAAAACATCATCCTGTTTGCCGTATTATTCTCTGCTTATAATGCATCCGCACAATCGAGCTTCTCCATCAAAGGAAATGTTCCGGCCCAATTGGATGTAAAAAAAGTTTATCTCAGTTATCGATTGGATGGAAAGGATTACCAGGATTCATGTGCAATAGTAAGTAACACCTATCATTTTAAAGGTTCAGTTCCGGAAGCTACGAGTGTTTATATAGCTGCCGGATACAAAAAGGAAATAGAATTCAGGTTCAGTCGTGATGTTGCCGGACTTTATATAGAAGCGTCTGACATCACTGTGAATCACCTCGACTCGTTTTCTCAGATTACAGTGCAGGGATCGAACTCGCAGAAGGCCTTTCTGGAAATGAAAGCAAGGCTCAAACAATCGAATAGTGAATTATTGAAGCTTATGCAACAATACAGCCAATACATGACGGAGGGTAATAAAGAAGAAGCAAAAAAAACAGATGCAGAGATCGATAAAATCATGATCGAGCAGAGATCGATACTGCATGATCTGTTCCTTGAAAATATCTCATCCCCATTCGCAATACATATTTTGACTAATTACGAATATACTGGCGCCATGCCCGAGCAGGTAGACAGTCTTTTTTTGCAACTTCCGCCGGAAGCCAGAACAGGACCTACCGCAAAAAAGCTTTCTGCAAAACTGGAAAAGCAACGAAAACTGGGCTATGGCAGGATAGCTCCTGAATTCACCCAGCCCGACACCTCGGGCATAGCGGTTGCGCTCAGCTCCTTCAGGGGAAAATACCTGTTGATCGATTTCTGGGCGAGTTGGTGTGGCCCTTGCCGAGATGAAAATCCTTTTGTAGTAAAAGCCTTCAATAAATACAAGGACAAAGGATTCCATGTATTAAGCGTGTCCCTGGATAAAAAAGATGAGAAGGAGAAATGGCTGAAAGCGATCCATAACGATCAACTGGCCTGGACCCATGTATCTGACTTGAATTACTGGGATAATGCCGCAGCTGTTCTTTACAGCATTGAAAGTA
>JAHEFC010000576.1 GCA_024640385.1 Sphingobacteriales bacterium | reverse complement strand
TACCTCTGGGATGATGAAAAAGCTGCCCAAATAACAGATCCCGTTGACAGCTTTATATACCGTTCTAACCTGCTGGGCGCTGATCTCAGGCTGACCAATTTTGCAGGAGGAAATACCAGTTGCAAGATCAAAGATGTTGACCCCCTTACTGGTGAAACGGTAGATATAATGTGGGTGAAAGGCTCGGGGGGTGATATTGGTACGTTGAAGAAAAACGGCTGCGCCGTGCTATACATGGACCGCTTGCAGGCCCTGAAAAAAAGGTATCGGGGGCTGGCTCATGAAGATGAGATGGTGGCGCTGTTCAACTATTGCTTATTTAACCTGAATTCCAAAGCGCCTTCCATCGACACGCCGCTGCATGCGTTTCTTCCATTCACCCATATCGATCACCTGCATCCGGATGCGGTGATCGCCATCGCTGCCAGTAAAGATGGTGAACGGATCACGCAGGAAGTATTTGGTGGAGAGATCGCCTGGGTTCCCTGGCAAAGGCCCGGATTTGACCTTGGCCTCACCATGGAAAAAACAGTTAGGGAAAACCCCGGGATCAGGGGCATCATTCTTGGCAGCCATGGTTTGTTCAGCTGGGGGGAAACTTCCTTTGAATCTTATGTGAACACCCTCGACATCGTGGAAAAGGCTTCGGCCTATATTGAAGAGGCCGGCAGGGGTAAAAAGTTTTTTGGCGGTGCTGCTGTCAGTTCTTTTTCACCGGCAGAGAGAAGGCAAAAAGCAAGGGAGATTTTCCCAATTATACGTGGGCTGGTTTCTTCCTATCAACCCATGCCGGGGCATTTTTCGGATAGCGATACGGTACTGGAATTTGTAAACAGCAGGGATCTTGGAATCCTTGCACCCATGGGTACATCCTGTCCAGATCATTTTCTCCGCACCAAGATCCGGCCGATGGTTCTGGATCCCAATGATCTTAGTGCGGCATCCATTCAGCAACAGGTTGAGCAATATCGGAAAACATATAGTGATTATTATAACCGGTGTAAGCATAGTGACAGTCCTGCCATGCGCGACCCCAATCCCGTGATCATATTATACCCCGGGGTGGGCATGTTCAGTTTCGCGAAAGACCGTGCAACGGCCAGGATCGCTTCCGAGTTCTATATCAATGCGATCAATGTAATGAGAGGGGCTTCTGTTATATCCACCTACCAGGGGCTTGATGAGCAGGAGGCTTTCAATATTGAATACTGGCTGTTGGAAGAAGCGAAACTGCAACGCATGCCGAAGCCGGCTTCGCTGTCCGGCAAGGTGGCCCTGGTTACCGGTGGAACAGGAGGTATAGGCAGGGCGATCTCGGAAATATTGTTGAGCCATGGCGCCTGTGTGGTGCTGGCCGACCTCCAGGAGAATGAAGAATACACTGAGGCGTTAAAGAAAAGATCGGGGAAAGACCTTATATTTAGTGTATCCGTTAACGTTAGGGATGAAAACTCTGTCAACACCGTGGTGGATGCAGCCGTAATGGCATTCGGGGGAATAGACATAGTTGTGCATGCCGCCGGCCTGTCCATATCGAAGCCGCTTGAAGAGACCACGGAAGATGATTGGGACCTGTTGAATGATGTGATGGTGAAGGGGCAGTTCCTGGTGGCAAAAGCTGCTGCGGCAGTTATGCGCAAGCAGGGCAGGGGTGGTGATATTGTCAACATAGTGAGCAAGAATGCGCTGTTTGCCGGTCCCAACAATGCCGCCTACGGCACTGCAAAAGCAGGGCAATTGCATTTGTCGAGGCTGCTGGCTGCGGAGCTGGGAAAAGACAAGATCAGGGTGAACGTGGTCAATCCCGATGCCGTATTGAGGGGTTCAAAGATCTGGGAAGGTGCATGGGCGGAGGGCAGGGCCAAAGCTTACGGCATTGCTGTGGAAGACCTCCCGAAGTTCTATGCTGCCCGTACTATTTTGAATGAAGAAATACTGACAGAAGATATTGCCAAAGCGGTGCTGGTATTTGTTGACGGAACACTAGGAAAATCTACTGGTAACATCCTGAATGTTGATGGCGGCATAGCCGCAGTATTCCCCAGATGATGACGATCAATTCAGAAATATTGGGATCCTTTGAGCAGGAACAACGCAATGTTCATGCAGGAAGATTTGCTGCCCTAAAAGGCCAGTTGGAGCAGGA
>JAHEFC010000034.1:10518-16105 GCA_024640385.1 Sphingobacteriales bacterium | reverse complement strand
CATTGGGTACCAGTCGCTGGTTTACAAATTCAAGACTGGTAACATGTGCAGAATTGGATATGGCGTCGTCAACTTCTTCAATGGGATTTCCAAGTGCCCAGTCGAAGCAAATATTATTGGGGACATCGTCGTGCACCAGGGGGGCGCCCGGCATGGTGGCTTTGGCAGCATCTACCACACAAGGCAATTCTTCGTAATCAACCTGTACGGCTTCTGCAGCATCAACTGCCTGGCCTTTTGATTCAGCGATCACTATGGCTACAGGATCGCCGGCATGCCTGGTACGATCAGTACATAACAAAGGATGCTTGGGTTCTTTCATCAGGTCGCCATTCTTGAAATTGACCTGCCATCCGCAGGGTACTCCATTGATATGCGCTACATCGGCTCCGGTGAAAATGGCTATCACGCCGGGCATTGACTTTGCTTCAGAAATATCAATGTTAAGTACCTTGGCATGTCCATAAGGACTGCGAACAAAACAGGCATAGGTCTGCCCGGGCAGAACAATATCGTCAGTATAATTGCCCCTTCCTGTTATGAACCTGATGTCTTCAACCCGCTTAACGGATTTGCCGATGAAACTATTTACGTTGCTCATACGATGGCCTCCTTTTTAGCCGAATTCATTTTTTCAGCTGCATATTGAACTGCTTTTACAATATTGTGATATCCGGTACAGCGGCAGAAATTGCCTTCCAAAGCCTCCCTGATCTCATGTTCATTAGCGTGAGGATTGTGCTTAAGAATATCTACTGCGGTAACTATCATGCCCGGCGTACAGAACCCGCATTGAAGTCCATGGCACTCTCGAAAACCTTCCTGGACCGGGTGAAGTGTTTGGTCAGTAGCGATGCCCTCAATAGTAGTGATGGAACACTGGTCGGCCTGCACTGCCAGCAGGGTGCAACTTTTAGCTGCCGTCCCATTGATCAGGATATTGCAGGCTCCGCAGCTGCTGGTATCGCAGCCCACATGGGTACCGGTAAGCCTGAGCACGTCTCGGAGGTATTGAACCAGCATCATTCTCGGTTCAACCTCATGGGTGTAATTCACACCATTTACGGTCACGGAAATTTTTACAAGCATGTTGTAAAGAAATTTAGAAGTTTATTTAATCAGGATGTAGTATGATGTTCGAGCTCTTTTTCCATATTCGAAAAGAACTGGTTGGTAAGGGTATGTGAAACGCCTCCCATCACTCTATGGCCCATATGCGCAAGCATGCCAGACATTCTCACCTCGCCATCGAATGAAATCTCTGTTTTATTTTCTTCAACAGGCAAAAGGTCCACTTTGATGGAGGAATGGGCATTGCCTATTTTGCTGTTTTGCTGCACCTTCAGAACAAAACCATTGTTTTCCCTGACCTCTTCGAGATCCAGTTGCCCGGTGAAAGCTCCTTTGACGGGGCCCATCTTGATTTCAAGGAATGACTTAAAGCTGTTCTCAGCCGTTTTTTCCAGCCTGGTGATGCCAGGTACGATCCTGGACAATTGCTCGGTATCCATCAGCATGGCCCATACTTTTTCAGGGGGAGCATTCAGAACATGTTTGCCGGTAAGGTGCATATCTACTGTTAAGAGATTGGGGAGCCTTTTTCAATTCAGTTGCCTGTTAGAAAGATAATTTTTATGTAGATGATAAAAAAATTTCATTTGGCCCCCTCCTGAACATGACCAGCGTCATTTTTTTCGGGATATTCCTTCCTTACTTTATACGGTTAAAATATTTACAATGAGAACAGCAAAATTACTGCACTGGGTGCCACGCATCCTCTGCATAGCAGCTATATTGTTTGTAAGCATTTTTGCAATGGATGCCTTCAGGCCGGGTCTTACTGTCTGGCAGCAAATAGGAGGTTTCCTAATGCACCTGCTACCTTCATTTATTCTTGCCATTATTCTGGCTATTGCATGGAAATGGGAACTGGCAGGCGGTATTTTATTTGCTGCTATCGGGGTTATAATGTCGGTTTCTATTTTCAATCTCAACCACAACAGAAATCAATTTACGGTTGAACAAAGTATCATTAATGCGTTACTGATCTGTTCACCATTTGTGGTGGCCGGGGTACTTTTTATTTTGAGCTATTATAAATCCCGCAAGGTGGCCTGATTTTCAAACGGGATAGTACTGGCAAATCTGCAATAAGCAGAGTATCTTGGTTATATGTTGGCCAAATCAGCATTAACTGCCATGCTTTGTTGCATCGCTGCCATGGCATCCGGCCAGGACAAGCCTGATATCATATACATTATGGCAGACGATCTGGGTTGGGCGGATCTTGCCTGTTATGGAAACAGGGAGATCAGTACCCCGAATCTCGACAGGCTGGCCAGGGGCGGGATAAAGTTCACCCAGGCATATGCTGCTGCGCCGGTATGCACTCCTACCCGGGCGGCGTTCATGACCGGAAGGTACCCGGCCCGTATCGAGGTGGGGTTGAGAGAGCCGCTTGACCAGGTACACCAGGACAGCCTGGTAGGGTTGACCCAGGATCAGGTAAGCCTTCCTGCTTTGCTCAAGAAAAGCGGATATACAACGCAGTTAATAGGCAAATGGCATCTGGGGTTTCTGCCTCAGTATGGTCCGTTGGCCAATGGCTTCGATGGTTTCTACGGTTATTTGGGCGGGGCCATTGATTATGTAAGCCATACTGATCCATTTGGCAATGTGGGTCTATATGATAACTACAAAATTGCCGATGAAGAAGGTTATATGACTGATATCCTGGCCAGCCGGGCCGTTGATTTGATCAGTAGTGCACACGAGAAGCCTTTTTTTCTGAGCCTCCAGTTCAGCGCCCCCCACTGGCCCTGGCAGGCGCCGGGAGATAAAGCTTATCCCAAAGGGTATCAAGCCTGGAAAGAAGGCGGGTCAAAGCAGGTGTATAGTAAGATGGTGGAGCGAATGGACAGTGCGATCGGTAAGGTAATTGAGGCTGTTGAAAAACAGGGTCGGGCAAAAAATACCGTCATTATTTTCACCAGTGACAATGGTGGAGAAAAGTATTCGAATATGGGAGGATTGAAAGAAAAGAAAATGATGCTCTGGGAAGGAGGAGTGCGGGTACCTGCGATATTATACTGGCCCGGTACACTTAAAGCGGGTACAATATCGGATCAGCCGGTAATCACCATGGACTGGACAGCGACCATCCTTGCCCTGGCCGGTGCCAGGCCAGATCCTGCATTTCCATTGGATGGAATGGATATCATGCCCATAATAAAAGATGGATCGGGTAAAAGAGAAAGGATATTTTACTGGAGAGTGTTTCAGCGCCAGCAGCAAAAAGCGATCCGACAGGGCGAATGGAAATACCTAAGTACCGCCAATGGTTAATTCCTTTTCAATATAGCAGCCGATCCATTTGAAACCAAAGACCTGAAAGAAAATGATCCTGAAATATTTACCCAACTGAAAAGAAAATATTCCGCCTGGGAAACTACCGTACTTGAACCCGTGCCGCTCCCTAAACAATAAATATTGTTAAATGAGGAAGCTCAGATCGGTTCTTGCCCTGCTGATTCTTTCTGTCCATATCGTATTTGGCCAGGATCTGAGAACCTTGAACCCTGTATTCACCGAGCAGACTGCAACACTGATCAAAGAGGTGGAAGGAGAGTGGTTTTTCAAAGCACTCGACACCCGGATCAGCATAAAGAAAGCTGGTGAGAATTTCTATCATTTCATTTACGGCAACGATAAGAAACGCTCAGTTTTTGAAGCCGTTTTTTCAACATGCAATAAAGGGATCATTCTGGATCTTGCACCCATTCTACCGGATACCCTGGCAGATGATTTTTTCCGGGAATCTTTTCAAACCACCCATCATCTTTTTAAAGTTGATACCGGGGACAGCATGCTATTTATTTCAGGACTGAACTATAGCTGGTTCTATCAAAAATTGGCCAATGAAAAATTGAATATTCCTTACCAGGACCTGGACAAAGGCATCATGCTGGAGATGGGCACTGATGAGTTGGCAGCATTTTTCAATGCGCACTGGAATGATGAAGGACTTTTTTCCAGAGCAGATACAATGACCCTGATTTCTGCATCAGTCAAACGAAATAGTGAACGAAAGAACAGTAAGGCATCATTGATCAATGATGTGGACTTTCACCAGCCCTGCCTTCCATCCTTTCCATTCAAAGAAGGATGGCTTGGAGCAGATGGTGATGTATCAGTCACATTGAACGACAGTACCACCCTGTTCATTTTCAGTGATACTTATGTTGGCAGTAAAGAGATGGTAAAGCGCGGCCCTGGGATGGGAATGGTATCCAGCACCCTGGGCGTTGAAACCTGCAAGGGGAATGGTGAAACCGAAATTCATTATTACTGGAGAGATATGTACACTGGTCACCCGAAACCTGTTTTCAGCTCCAATACCACACGCTATGCCTATTGGGTCAAAGATGCCAGCAGGTATAATGGCGAGTTGTATGTGCTGGTAGATAAAGTGGGCAGGAAGAGGGGAGCTGCTCCGGATGATATATTTGGATTCACCCTGCTGGGTTATTCCCTGGCAAGGGTAGTTAATCCGATGGATCACCCGGATCAATGGGAGGTGGACCTGATCCCTTTGAAGGACTTCAATTATCCAGGGCGTTCTTTATATTCTTCCGTGATCAAAAATGGGTACCTCTATCTGTTTGGGAGCAGGGAAGACAGGCAGGAGTTTCTGATCAGGAAGCCCCTGGACTTTGACAATAATATTTCTACCCCATTTGAATATTTTGCTAAAGACGGAACATGGAAAACGGGTTTCAAGGATGACGATGTGAAGATTCTTTTTGATGGTTTCCGAAGTACCACGGTGAAATATCATCCCAATATAAAAAAATGGATCATGCTGATCGATATTAAGTTTATGGACAATAAGATAAAAATGAGGATGGCAGACGAATTGAGCGGACCATGGTCTGAAGAAAAAACTATTTATGTAGTGCCGGATCTTATTCCCGGGAATCCAGCTTACCTGAAAAACAATTTTGGATACCTGCCAAGGGAATCTGTGCAGCACTATGACCGGAAAACAAAAACCATGTTGATCACCTACGATATCAACAATAATAATACCGCGGATATCCTTGCTTATCCGGAAATCTATACTCCTAAGATAGTAAAAGTGCAATTGGGGAAATTGATTTCAAGTCCAGACTGACCGTTTTTCCATTTCCTGACCAGTAGATCATGATATAGGTCATTGTATTTCGCTTGTAGTGGATTTATCTTGGCCAACGCTTGCTATGGTTTTTGTGTGGTTCAACCTCATACGCCATTAACCCACCAGAATGAAAGATCATTTAGCCTCACTGATCGGTCCTGAACACCGAAAAAAAACCATCTTATTGTTTATTGTCGCAACGATACTGATCATTGCTTCACAGGTCATAGGAACAACAGATAATATACCCGGATTGGTTGTACTCCTTGTTGGAGTAATTACGCTGTTTTTTTCTTTGCTTCATCCATGGCATGGCAGTAGAAATTATACCTACATGGCAGCGGGTGCCTTTGTTCTGATCCTGATTACGTGGCTGATCATATTTTTATTGTCCTTAATGCATAAAACAGA
>JAHEFC010000034.1:2645-10508 GCA_024640385.1 Sphingobacteriales bacterium | reverse complement strand
TTTTGATTTGCGTACCTGCTATCATTACCGGCATAATGGGTGCCCTGTACTGGCAGTTCAGAAAATGACGGATGAAAAAGCATTAATGCCTGGTCAGTTCGCCCCTGGCTACATTATCGTATAGCTTTTCGTACTGCGGAACAATATTATGGATATCAAATTTTAGTGCCTGGTTTTTGGCCGCGTTTTTGAATTGCTGCAAACGGTCATTGTCTTTCAGAATATCATAAGCATAATTACTCATAGCGGTAGTATCACCCACATTGGCCATGTAGCCGCATACACCCTGTTCAATCACTTCGGGCAATCCGCCTGCATTGGAGGAAACTACAGCTGCACCAGCTGCCATGGCTTCAAGTGCGGCGAGACCAAAACTCTCATATTCTGAAGGAAGCAGGAAAAGGTCAGTAACAGCAAAGATCTCTTCCATATCATTCTGCTTACCTACAAATCTGACTTCATCACAGATCTTGAGTTCCCTGGCCAATTCCTCTGCCATAGGGCGCTCGGGGCCATCACCCACCAGTAATAATTTAGAAGGTATTTTCTCATTCACTTTATGAAATACATGGATCACATCCTGCACCCTTTTGATCTTTCTGAAGTTGGAAGCGTGCATGAGAATACGTTCTCCCTGGGGAGCGATCACTTTACGGAATGCATCAATGGGTTTGCGATCGAACCTGGCCACATCCACAAAATTGTGGATCACATTTATTTCTTTTTCAATATTGAAAGTGGAATAGGTTTCTGCCCTCAGGTTATTGGAAACCGCTGTAATGGCATCGCTTTGATTGATAGAGAAAGCAACTACAGGTGCATAGGTCTTGTCCCGGCCCACGAGGGTGATGTCAGTACCGTGGAGCGTGGTAATGAAAGGAATATTCTTGCCTTCTTCTTCCAGGATCTTCTTGGCCATATATGCCGCAGCGGCATGGGGTATGGCGTAATGTACGTGGAGCAGGTCCAGGTGGTTATTCCTGATCACATCCACCATGGTACTGGCCAGTGCTGTTTCGTAGGGTGGGTAATCGAACAGGGGATAGGTTGGAACCCTTACTTCATGGTAGAAGATATTTGCGCTGAATCCCGTCAGGCGAACCGGTTGCTGGTAGGTAATGAAATGGACATTATGCCCTTTGTCTGCCAGGGCTTTCCCCAATTCAGTAGCCAATACGCCACTACCTCCAAAAGTCGGATAACAAACAATCCCGATATTCATGATACGAAGATACAGATTAGTGGATAAGGTAGATTGCCCGGGCGCTGGGTTGGAAAAACGATTCATTTTATGGGCCTTTACCCTAATTTTCGCGATCATTCAGTATTTTTCACCCATAATTGTTACGTATGGGAAAGTTCATGACCTGGTTACTGCTGATCCTGATCCTGGTATTGGGAGCATTCGTTTACTGGAAATATTATTTTGTTTTTGGGGAAGGAGCCAAAGCAGGAGAGCTGAATTTCCTGGTGAAAAAGGGGTATGTTTTTAAAACCTGGGAGGGAAAACTGGTGCAGTCCGGCCTTCGTTCCAAAACCCCTAACACCATCCAGTCTTATGAGTTTGATTTCTCCGTGGCTAATGAAGAGATAGCCAACAAGCTGATGTCCAACGAGGGCAAAGTCATCAACCTGCATTATAAAGAATACCAGGGTGCTTTACCCTGGCGCGGGCACAGCAATTATATTGTAGACAGTGTGATCTCGATTTCTGATTATAAGTAAATGCAAAACATGAAAAGATTAGTAGCGGCAGTCCTGGCAGGGCTGTTATTTCCATTATTTTCCAGTGCACAGGAAGATTCCGTTGTGATCCGCCAGATCGTTGAAGATGTGCTGATCAGGGGCAAGGCATATGAGAACCTGAGATTCATCTGCAAAAAAATAGGCCCCAGGCTGTCGGGCTCACCCCAGGGCGCTATGGCTGTCAAAGAAACTGCCCGCATGATGCGGGAGATGGGAGCTGATACGGTATATCTCCAGGAATGCATGGTTCCCAAATGGGTCAGGAAGGGCAGGGACACCGCCAGCCTGGTGATGGCTAACGGCAAGGGGCAACCGCTAAAAATTACTGCCCTGGGTAATTCCGAAGGTACTTCGGCAAAGGGCCTGACAGCCACAGTGATTGAAGTAAAAGATTTTGATGAACTGGAGAGGATGAAAGACCAGGTCAGGGGTAAGATCGTTTTTTATAATTATCCCATGAATCCGCGATATATTAAAACCTTTTTGGCATATAGCGACGCCGGTAAATACAGGGGAGGGGGAGCTTCGCGTGCTGCAAAATATGGTGCAGTAGCAGTAATTATCAGGTCGCTGGCTTCTAATCCGGATGATTTTCCGCATACCGGGGCCATGAGATACGATACGGCCTACGCAAAGATCCCTGCAGTAGCGATCAGTACCAATGATGCTGATGTATTGAGTTCGGCGCTCAAAAAAAGAATGGCATCCGAGGTTTATCTCAAAGCTGAATGTGGCATGCAGCCCGATGTGCTTTCGCATAACGTGGTTGGAGAGATCAGGGGTTCTGAGTTTCCTGATGAGGTGATCACGGTTGGCGGGCATATTGACAGTTGGGATCTTGCAGAAGGAGCCAATGATGATGGTTCTGGTTGCGTACAAAGCATGGAAGTGATCAGGGTGTTCAAAGATCTTGGCATCCGTCCAAAACGTACCATTCGTGCGGTGATGTTCCAGAACGAAGAAAACGGACTGCGTGGTGGCACCAAATATGCAGAACTGGCAGCACAGGATAAGAAGAAATATATTCTGGCCATGGAATCCGATGAAGGCGGATTTGTTCCCAGGGGTATCGGGGTGAGCAGCCCGGATTCGGCAAAGACTGCCAGGATGAAGGCCTGGTCACCTTTGTTCCGCCCATATGGCATAGAAGAGATCAGTAATGGCGGCGGTGGCGCCGACATCGGTCCGCTGAGTAAATTAGGCACGGTCATGTCCAGCCTGACGCCCGATTCACAACGTTATTTCGACATTCACCATTCTGCTTTAGATGTATTTGAAAATGTCAGCCGCAGGGAGCTTCATCTCGGCGCGGGGGTGATGGCGGCGTTTCTTTACATGGTTGATAAGTACGGGAATTGATTTTTAGAGAGGCAGAGAGTCTGAGAGGCAGAGGGATAGGAATGGGAATTCTGCCTCTCTGCCTCTCTGGCTCTCTGACTCTCTTAATCGGGTTATTTCCCCAGTAAAAATATGACCGTCTTCTTATGCAGTTCCGGAATGTTCTTCCTCCATTCACCCAATGTTCTCGTGATGATGGATTCATCCTTGCCGGTGATATTCACGGCTATGCATAAACGAAGATCCTGCTGAAGGTTTTTCAGTATCGAATCCAGCATCTGGTTGTTGCGGTAGGGTGTTTCAATGAAAAGGTGCGTAGTGCCTTTTCGCCTGGTTTCAGCTTCCAGTTCTTTCAGGGCCTTGACGCGAAGCGCACTGTCAATGGGCAAATACCCGTGGAAACAGAACTGTTGTCCATTCATGCCGCTGGCCATCAGGGCAAGCAGGATCGAACTGGGTCCTACCAAAGGTACTACCTGCAGCTTCAGTTCCTGGGCAACAGCCACAAGATCCTGGCCGGGATCGGCCACGCCCGGGCAGCCCGCTTCACTGATGATGCCGATCTTCCTTCCTGCTTTGGCGTGCTGACCGAAAATATGCGGTGAATTATTATCCTGGATCACATACCATTTATAATCATCGATCACCATTTCCTTCCAGATCTTTTTCAGGAACCTCCTTGCCGATCTTTCATTTTCAACAAAGAAAACCTCACATTGCTTTACTGCTTCAACGATCTGTGGTGAAAGGGTGTGAAGGGCGTCTTCGGCAATAGGGCAGGGGATCAGGTATACCGTGGTACTCATCAGGCAGAAACTGTATGGGTTGGGATATGCTTTTTCTGATCCAGTATGCTGATGGTGGCAGCGATCACAGCATAGGCCGGCGCAAACACCCAGCCTACGAAAATGAATCCATGCATCAGGTAGAAGACCATGCCGTTTCCTATGGCCAGTCCTTTATGACGTCCTGTAAACTCTATGCTTTGCTGCATATTGAGTTTATTCCGTTCGAAGCTGTAGTCCAGCATGGAGAAGCCATAATAATAGCATTCAACAAACATGGCGAGTATCGGCGTGGCCCACCCGATCAAGGGGATGAGGGAAAGGATCAGGATGGAGATGGTATAAACAGTTTGCCATAAGCTGTTTCTCAGGGCCATTTTGACACCCCTGAATGCATCTTTGAAAAGTTGTTTCAGGTTGAAAGGGTAATCTTTTCCTTCAATGATGGCTTCGGTTTTTTCACTCAGGTACGCGAAGATGGGCGATCCGAGGATCAGCCATATGTATTTAAACAAGGAAAAATAGAAGAACATCAGGATGATCCATAAAATAACACCGGCCACGGTAAACAGGAATCCCATGAAAGAGTTCTGAAGCTTTTGTATCCACTCCCTCATGCCCGTTGCGTTGGTCAGATATTCAATCACGCCTGTAGCTGTTTTACCAAAAAAATACATGCTCACCCCGAACAGCAGGGCATAGATAATGCCGGGAATGATGATCCATCGCCATAAATTGTGTTGACGAATGAACTGGTGAGCCTTCCCGTAGGATTGTATGGCTATGACGATTTCTTTAAGCAAGCATTATCGTATTTTACTTCTACATTTCAAACATAGTGAATTTGCTGCTCAAATACAGTAAACTTGAACCGGCCTTTTATCTCAGTGATGATGTAGTCAATACGGCGAAGTCGCTGCTGGGCAAATTGCTGGTCAGCCATTTCGATGGGGAATTCACTGCGGGGATGATCGTGGAAACGGAGGCATATCGGGGCGTGGACGACAGGGCATCTCATGCATACGGCAATAGGCGGACTGCCAGAACAGAAGTGATGTTTGCACGCGGAGGTGTTGCCTATGTGTATCTCTGTTACGGGATTCATCACCTGTTCAACGTAGTCACCAACCAGGAAGATATTCCTCATGCCATCCTAATCAGGGCCATAGAGCCCTTGTATGGAAAGGAGATCATGCAGCAAAGGGCCGGAAAGAAAAAATGGGACCACAGCATTGGTTCAGGACCGGGAAATCTGAGCAGGGCGCTGGGAATTCTTACCAGGCATACCGGAGCCAGTTTGAGCAGTGACGAACTGTTCATTGCCGATTATGGTATATCTTTTCAGGATTCCATGATCATGGCAACCCCAAGGGTTGGTGTTGATTATGCAGGTGAAGATGCAAAGCTGCCATACAGATTTGTGATCAGGGATCACCCAAATGTCAGTGCTAAAACATTCACTTCAAAATTTACAAGACGTTGAGTTCTGAAAGTTTTATCTCGAAAAATGGACATTACCTGGCAATATCCGCCGGGTTGGCTTTGTCCATTCTGATGTGGGTGTTGAATCCTTTTCACCTTGACGAGAATGCCCGCAGGGTAATTGCTGCAGCTACACTGATGATCACCTGGTGGATCACAGAAGCCCTACCCATGCCAGTTGTTGCGCTGTTGCCCATTGTGCTTTTCCCCCTGTTCGGGATCTCAACCATAAAAGAAACCACAGCGCCGTATGCCAATGAAGTGGTTTTTCTTTTCATGGGTGGATTCATGATCGGTCTTGCCATTGAAAAATGGAATCTTCATAAGCGTATTGCACTCAGCATTGTCAATTATACCGGAACCAGCGGCAACAGGATCATCCTGGGATTTATACTGGCTACCGGCCTGATCAGTATGTGGATCAGCAACACCGCAACCACCATGATGATGTTCCCTATTGCTATCTCCGTGATCAATGTTATCGGTGACGGGAAAGATGGAACCTCCATGCGGAATTTCTCCCTCTGTCTTATGCTGGCCATAGCGTATGCGTCAAATTTTGGCGGTATTGCAACAATTATTGGTACCCCACCCAATGTGGCTTATATCTCCTATATCAGTAAGAAATTCAACTACGAAATTTCTTTTTTCGACTGGGCCGTACTTTGCCTGCCGATCGCTCTGATACTGATGTTCAGCCTCTATTTTGTTTCTGTAAAAATGCTGTTTCCCAATAAGATCTCCTCCAGCCCGGAAATGCAGGCCCTGATCAGGAGCGAATTACTAGCCTTAGGTCCATTGTCCAAAACCGAGAAACGCGTTTTGGTGGTTTTTTTATTTACGGCATTGATGTGGATGACCAGGGACCTGATCAATCAGTTGGGCATAGTGAAGCTGGACGACAATATGATCGCCATTATGGGTGCATTATTATTGTTCATTGTGCCTTCCGGGATCAATGGAACTAAACTTCTCAACTGGAGTGATACCAGTAAAATGGCTTGGGGCATTCTGCTGTTGTTTGGCGGGGGTATAACCCTCGCAACCGCTATGGAAAAAGCCGGCCTGATGGATATGCTTGGCCAATGGATCGCCGGTTATTCTGGAACTGATCTTTTTGTACTGCTGATCGTGATCACTACTGTTACCATTTTTCTCAGCGAAGTGATGAGTAATATTGCACAGGTGATCGTGTTTGCACCGGTTGTAACCAGTATAGCCCAGGCCGCAGGACTGAACCCTCTTGTACTTGGCATTGGCATGACGCTGGCCGCAAGCTGTGCCTCCATGATGCCAATGGGTACTCCTCCCAATGCCATTGTATTTGCCAGCGGGCATGTCAGGATGAAAGATATGATGAAGGCGGGTTTGGTGATGAACCTGATCTCGATTGTACTGATCGTATTATTCTGTTATTACCTGTTACCAAGACTGATGGCAATTAGCTAATTAACTAATTAGCTAATTGGCTAATTTAGAACTTCGGGCAGTTATTTTTCTTGAGTAAAGGATCGCCGGGCTTGTATATATAAACAATAGACATTTCTGTTCCGCCCCGGCTGTTGGAGGCAGTGCTTAAAGAGGAGGTATTTACATCGTATGTAAGTCCAAACCTGAAGTTCTGGATTTCAAGCCCCACATAAGGAATAACGGCATCGTTGAACCTGTACCACATACCCGCATAAATAGCCGTGGGTTTTTCTTCTTCACCATTCAGGTTCATGGAGATAGCACCTCCGAGTATGGTTTCTGAAGCGCCGGCCTGGCGTTGATGCATGATGCTGGCATGTAGGGTTTTATTATCGTCGATAGGTGTATAGCCACCGCCATGAATGGTAAGCCTGGGCTGCAGGAAATAATCTCCGCCCAGGAAGCTTTCCTTTGGTTTATTCACGTGGTACATGGATACCCCTAGGTAATAATTGTTATAGCCATTGGTGCTCCCGGTGTAAAGAATGCCCGCATTGAGGTCAAAATAATTAACTACCACCTGGTCGTTATTAAATACTTCCGATGTTACGCCTGTGAACCCGAAAGATGTGAGTTCGTCTTCAAAATCGGCCAGTGAAACATCTAGCCTTTTATTGGCATAGACACCCTGAAAACCTATGGCGAGTTGATGAAATCCGTCTTCGTCCAGGCCTTTGCTATAGGCCGTTGATATACCGATATAATTGTTCCTCAGTATTTTATTGCCGCTCTGGTCACCCAGACCGATCAGGCCCACACCCCAGGTGTCGAACTCTGGTAGCCTGTTCACCATGATGGGCATATCGATCGAAGCGGTGGCCGTAGTAAATGCGTTATTGATAGTGGGCCATTGATTCCTGTAATTGGCGGCAAGCCGGAAATTACCGTCGAACCTGCCGGTAAGTGCAGGGTTTAGTGACAGGGGGGAAGCATAGAATTGGGAAAAATGAGGATCCTGTGCTTTCACCAGGGTCAGGCTTAGACAGCATACAACAAGAAAAGTGATCCTCTTCATTAGCTTCATTAGGGAAGACAAAATACA
>JAHEFC010000034.1:0-2635 GCA_024640385.1 Sphingobacteriales bacterium | reverse complement strand
ATTATTTATCACATTCTGTGGAATAGGGGATACAGGATATAGGATAGAGGATACAGTATAGTTGGCCGTTGTATCCTGGTTCCAGTTTTTTTCTGCAACCTGCAACCTGGAACCTGCAACCTGCTATTGCTGTTGCTTCGTTCCGTAAGAAAGATCACCTGCATCGCCGAGGCCGGGGACGATATAACCTTTAGCAGTAAGTTCGTCGTCAATATCACCACACCAGATGGTCACACCAGGCTGTTCCCTTCTGACATATTCTATGCCTACTGTGCATGCGATGGCACAAACTACATGAATACTTTTAGGAACGCCTTCATCTTTGAGGAAATGAATGGTTTTGACCAGGGATGATCCCGTGGCCAGCATAGGGTCACAAAGTATAAGAACCCTGTCTGTCAGATCGGGGCATGAAACATATTCCAAGCTGATCTCAAATGAACCGTCGCGATGATGTTTGCGGTAGGCAGAAATAAAGGCATTGTCTGCCTTATCGAAATAATTCAACATGCCATGATGCAGGGGCACCCCGGCACGAAGGATGGTACCTAACACAGGTTGATCTGCCAGCACTTTACATACCGAAATGCCAAGCGGGGTTTGCACCTCCCTGTCTTCAAAGGTCAGCGTTTTGCTGATCTCATATGCTGCAACTTCACCTATCCTTTCAAGGTTTCTTCTGAAACGCATTCGGTCTGTCTGAATACTGACATCCCTGATCTCGCTGATCCAGTTATTTACCAGGGAATTTTTTTCGCTGAGATTGATAACCATTGTTTGTTATAATTTCGCCTGTTCAATTTTTAAGGCGTGAGGCGAAAGGCGAAGGGCGAGAGAATTTTGTCTCACGCCTCTCGCTTCCTGCCTCTCGCCTGTACGCGACGAAGATAGGTAATCAATAAGTAATTGCATTCTATGGTATACAGAGTAATCGGCATAATGAGCGGAAGTTCCCTTGATGGTTTGGATCTTGCATATGTGCAGTTTGGTGAGCAATCCGGCAAGTGGGATTACGAGATCCTGGAAGCAGCATGTTTACCCTATACTCCGGAATGGATCTGCAAATTGAAAAATGCCATTGGCCTTTCTGCCAGAGAATATATGTTACTGGATGCGGAATACGGTCATTATATCGGAAAGCAGGTGAATGCATTCATGGAAAGCCATCAGCTGCAGTATAAAGTTGCCCTGATCTCTTCCCATGGGCACACCAGTTTTCATATGCCCCCACTGATGACCGGCCAGCTGGGCCAAGGTGCTGCGATTGCAGCTGAAACGGGACTTCCCGTAGTCACGGACCTCCGGGCCGTTGATGTGGCACTGGGAGGGCAGGGCGCACCCATTGTGCCTATGGGCGAAAAACTGCTGTGGAAAGATACCGAGCTGTTTCTGAATATTGGCGGCATTGCCAATCTTTCAGTAAATGCTGCCGATTACCTGGCATATGACATTTGTCCTGCCAACCGGGTGTTGAATATGCTTGCAGCGCAACTGGGATTGGAATACGATGCGGGAGGTGCCCAGGCGGCTTCAGGTACCGTTGACCGGGATCTGCTGAACAACCTCAATGCACTGGAGTATTACCACAGGCCCCATCCCAAATCCCTGGCCAATGACTTTGGAACAGATATTATTTATCCAATGCTTGCAGGCTCGGGCCTGAACCCCGGCGATCTGTTATCGACATATACAGAGCATATCGCCATGCAGGTGGCTGCTGCCGTGGAGAAACATATGCCTGCAGTTCAATCAGCCATACCTAAAATGATGGTTACAGGCGGAGGTGCTTTCAATGATCACCTGATAGGAAGGCTCAGGACCTACCTGGAACCCATGCGCGTGACGGTTGAGCGCCCGGATGCCATGCTGGTCAATTACAAGGAAGCACTGATCATGGGGTTACTGGGTGTACTCAGGTGGAGGGAAGATATTACCACGCTGGCTTCCGTTACAGGTGCATCCCGCAACAGCGTGGGCGGGGCATTATGGATCTCTTCATGATGTATGTCATTTGCAGGATTAAGGCCTCTTTCTACCTTTAACCCATGCTGACTGCGCCCCGCAATTCAATCGGGAAACCCGAGAAATTCCTGTTTGGTCCTGGAACTCCGGAAGAAATAACTATGTTCAAAAGGATGCAGGAGAACTTTGCTCCCCAGTTTGAAGCCGTATTCCCGCACGACTATGTGGCAAAAACTGTGGTGGTCATTCCAAGCCTTACACTTGACCAGGAAATATTATCAAAGATCAAGGGCCATGTTTTTTATGAAGAGCGGATGCTTTGCATGATGCTGCTTTTGCGCATGCCAAGGACGCACCTGATCTATGTCACCAGTGTTCCGGTTGACCCCGTGATCATTGACTATTACCTGCACCTGCTTCCCGGCATCACGGGTTATCACGCCAGGCAGAGGCTGACCCTGCTTAGCGCCTACGACGCATCTTCAAGGTCACTCACAGAAAAAATTCTGGAACGGCCCATGTTGGTCGACAGGATACGGAGAAGTATACCCGAAGGGCATATGGCGCATATTTCCTGCTTCAATGTTACTGCACATGAAAGAACACTTGCCGTTAAACTGGGAATACCTATCTATGGTTGTGATCCTGATCTTTATTACCTGGGAACTAAAAG
>JAHEFC010000282.1 GCA_024640385.1 Sphingobacteriales bacterium | reverse complement strand
GCTGTTCTTCACAAATCTGGCATGTGAAGTGTAGAAAATCTTATTGAATCCCTTGAACTCAAGGATGGCAAGGTCAAGTACGGGATGGATATGACAGGTGATCTCAGAGATGGTGTCGAAACAGTTCATGAAATTATGTTTCATCTGAACTGCAGTTTCAGGCGCGTAATGGTATTTAAGCTCGAGCCCTTTCAAGGCAGTCTTGAATTTCCCGTCCCGGGGCAGCTTATTCAGTTCCTGTTTGAATCCGGAAAAATTCTGATTGATCTTATCGGCATTCAGTATGAACTGGGCTACATGCTTGCAGGTGATCGCAACTCCCCGGTCGTTCACAAAAAAGAAGGTTGCTGAAGCCGGCGATGTGAGTCCGTTATAATTACGGATGATGGTATGCATGGGTCTTGTGAACCTGGATACGTCTTCAATGGCGTTTTCAAACATGGTTAAAACTAACTTTATTTTATTTCTCGCCTTTCGCCTTTCACCTCTGATCACTCCACTATCTCATACTTCATATATCCTCTCTGCACAAGATCAGATACTGCCGTTCTTGCAGAATAGGATTTCATTGTGCCATCGGGTAACGATTCTAGTTTCATATTCCTTAAGCCCACTGTTTGGCCGCAAACAACAAGTTTCACTCCGGCATCCTGTAATTGTTTTATCAGTGGGAGGTTGGGGTTGTTCACCTGGAACTGTTTGTTGAAAAGGTCATCATCCAGGAATGAAGCGACTGCAGGGCCATGGAATACTACATATGCATCAAGATTTTCTTTTTTTACGCCCGCTGCTCCATGCAGGTTGATGATCCGTATTACTTCTTCGAGCCCTTCATTTACTTTTCCTTTTTCGGCCATCTGACCGAGGTCAAAAACCAGTTTGCATTTTCCTTTATGCGCAAACGGAAAACTTACATCGGTTACCGGGAAAACTCCTGTATTGGTGCCTCCATTAATAATAGGGTAGATCAGTTCTGCCTCGTGTGCTTTTAGCGCTGCAGCTCTTGCATTAGTTGGAGGTGCCGGTTGTTGTGCCTGCGCAGTCTGAATGAAAAAAATACAAACAACGATGATGGGAAAAAGCCTGAATTGTTTTGAGGAGTTCATGTACTTTAATTTGTAGGTAATTTAATTGTTTTCTCCAGAAAAAACGAAGGCAACCTATTGGGTTGCCTTCATCTTACAATGATTTGATATTAAACTGCTTTTGTCAGGGGCCCTCTTCCATAATACCAACCGATCACTGCACCAACCACACCGGTTACCAATGCCGAAGCAAGGATATCGGGAAGAAATATGCCGGTATCATAAATATCCATTTGAGCATATATGCCAAGGTCGTAGGCGCCTGTCATCAGTGCTCCGGCAATGGCTCCGATCACTGCACCGTTTTTAATGGTTCTTACATTTGACACATAGAGGATATAAGCCGTCAGAAAGCCAAACAACAGATTACTCAGGATCAGTGCCCAGAACACCATGCCTTCTTCAGTTCGAAAAGCAGTAGCGTTGGTGGCATGTTTGCCCATATAGTCCATTAAAAGGATCCCCCACACAAGCCAGCCAAGGAAAAAGTTGATAAAACCTCCAAGCAAACCGCCAACAATGAATTTTGGAAAGTCCATAGAATTTGTTTTAAGGTGAGTAATGGTTGGTAAAAGGTAGATAAGATTGTCCAAACAAGGAAGTTTCCCTGTTTCAGGCTGGCCATAAATAATTCAGCGGGACCCTTTTACGAAATGATCTTGCTTCTGAACGCAATGGATAGTGCTTCAGATAAACTGTTCACGTGCATTTTCTGATAGATCTTCTTGATATGGGAATGTACGGTTTCATAGGCAATACCCAGTTCTGAGGCGATCATCTTATAACTCAGCCCATTGCTTAATTTGATGAGGATCTCTTTTTCTCTCGCACTAAGGTGGTACTCTTCATTTTTTTGCTCCGGGGCGATCTGCTGGAACATATGGATGATCTTGAGTGCAATGCCCGGACTGAATGCTGCTCCGCCTTTATAAACATCCTGTATCGCATCCAGCATTTTCTGTGGATGTGCATCTTTGGTGATATAGCCGTAGGCGCCGGAACATAGCGCTGCGAATACTTTATCTTCATTATCAAAGATCGTCTGGATCAGGATCCTGATCTCGGGATGCCATTCCCTGATCTTTTTGGTAGCCTCAATGCCGTCTATGCCTTTCATTTCAATATCCATCAATACCACTTCAGGCTTTGACAATTCGATATCGGCCAGCAGGTTATTGCAGTTTGGGAAGGCCCCCACACAAACATATCCTTCTGTCGAATTCAGGATGGTCTGGTAAGCTTCGCTCATGATCGCGTTGTCCTCAAAAATTGCCACACGTATATCCATGTCTCTAATTTCAGCTTTTTTCGCCTATTAATTGCCTACCCAATTCAGGGTATTCTGACAGAAACCCGCACAGTCGTTCCCTTGTTACTGGTATTCAGGTCAAGCTCTGCTTTCATTTCATCAGCACGTTCCCTGATGTTTCTTAATCCATTCCCATTGATCGCAAGGGCAGGATCGAATCCTTTTCCATCATCTTTGATCTCCATAACCAGTCTGTCTTTGGATCTTTTCATTTGCACCTCAAGATGCTGACATGCTGAGTATTTGATCGCATTATTGATGGCTTCTTTAGCAATGAGGTATAGGTTTTTCCTGTCTTCCATGTTAAGCCGCTGATCGTTCAGGATACCGCTTTCCGAGAATTTTACTTTGACATTTTGAGGTTCTGCAACTGACATGGCATAACTATGCAGTTTTCTGTACACTTTTATGAACCGGTCATTGTCTGGATTGATGGTCCAGACAATATCATTCATCGAACTCAGTACCGTTTCACAGTAACGCTGCACTTTTTGCAGGTAGCGCCTGGTAGTGTCAATATCCACATCGATTTTTTCTTCGGCCATTTGGGAAAAGATCTTTATACCGCTCAGGGATGATCCAACTTCATCGTGAAGGTCCCGGCTGATCCTGTTCCGCATATTCAGCATATTGACCCTTTGCTGTAACCGGTATTTGAATAGCCAGAAGATGAATGCCGAAACTGCCGCCAGGCACAAAAAAAGGAACCACCAGGTTTGAAAAAAAGGCCTCGTGATCCGGAATGAAACTGCAGCCACTTTACTCCATTCATTCTTATTATATGAGGCCTGAACTTCGAAGTCATATTTTCCCGGCTTCAGAATACTGAAAGTTGCCTTGTTTACTCCTTTGGAATATATCCATTCATCTGAAGCCCCAGTCAACCTGTATCTGAAATACATGTCCTGGGGAAATTCAAAATCGTTGGTGGTGAAACTGAATTCCCAGTTATTCATTCGATATGGTACAGTCATGGAAGATTGGAGCAGGGTATCAATGTTGTTGATCTTTGCACCAGTGATCAGTATGTCCGGTACCAACCTGGAGGAAGCCATCAGGCTTTCCGGGTTGATGAAGTCTATGCCAGATGTTCCTCCAAAAACCAGGGTGGTATCGTTCAGTTTACACGACGAAAAACTGTTGTATTCCGAATTGACGAGGCCATGTCTTTTCCCGAAATTCCTGAATTTGTTTTCTTCTATGTTAAGGCATGAAAGGCCTTTATTTGTGCTGACCCAAATGTTACCAAATTTATCATCCTGTATCTGGTATATATAATTGTCCGGGAGGCCTGCACCAACATCGTATCTCACATATTTCATGGAGGGCAAATTCATTTTGATCAGGCCTTCCTGTGTGGCCAGCCATAGCGTACTGTCACCGGTGTAGAGTGCATCAATGAAAATGAAATCCGCCATTGCCTTGTTTTTGGGGAATACTATCCCACGTACGGTGTTGTCAGGCAGGATCTTATATAACCCTGCGTTGGTAGCCAGCCAGGCATTATCCCACTTGTCCGTTACGATTTTTGTGAAAGAACCGGGAGTTTTCAGAATGATTTTCCCCGTGCTGTCAAATACATTTCCATTATGATAGATCCTACCCATGGAGTCCGTTCCAGCGTAGAGGAAAACCGGTTCTCCGGATTTCCTTATTATTTCTTTTATCCGCTGAACAGAGCCCCTGGCACGTTTTTCATCCATGTCCAGGCCCAGCCTGAGATACTGCATGATATCACTGCCCACTGACCCGGACTCTATCTTTCTGAATTGTTGATCCCGGACCTCGTAGTTAGTGAAATCGTAAATGAGAAGATTCCCGGATCTCATTTTCTTCAGTCCGGTGATCATATTGCCCATCAGCAGATCCGGCTGATTTTGATATCCATAATTGGTTGTAAAATCACTGGTGGATATTTTCGAAAGTCCCCCGCCAAAAGTGCCTGCCCACACATTCTGCTGCCTGTCAATGGTCAGGCAATAAACCTTGTTGACCAGTATGCTGTGGTCATGGTTATTGATCAGCTCTGTGGTATGCCTCGTCATGTCGTAGCAGATCACGCCTGCATTGGATGATAGCCACACTTTGTCGCCGCTTGCGGCATATGACGATGTTGACACGGTGGTAGGCAGGTCAGTCAATGGCATATCGTCCGGCTTCCCTGTATGGTCATAAGCCCTCCATCCTAAATTCTTGTAATATACCCAGTGATGCCTGGTTCCATCGATAAAATAGTTTTGTATCGATCCTAAGGGTTCGAAAGGAAATAAGGATTCAGGAACTACATTTCTTATTGTTTTTGAAATGGGGTCTGCCTGGAAAAGATCCTGCGGACCAGCTTGATCCGCGGCAAAATATATTTTACCCCCACCAGTCCGGAAAAATCTGTTGTAACCGATCTTAGCTTCATCGTTTTTTTGTTCCGTCCTGAGGATCTGCAGGCCATTGGTCCTGGTATTTAACAGGCCAACTTTCGTTAAAAAACTAACAGCGATCAGACTATCGTTGATCCCGATGAGGTGATAGGAGCCCTCCTTCAGGCTTTGATCCGGGGCAGGGATCAGTGCAGACCTGAACGATTTTTTTGAAAACCGGATGATACCTTTTGATGAACTAAGCCAGAGATTGTCTTTATCTTGCTCAATGTCATAGATCACATTGTCTGGCAAACTTAAACTGTCGTAATTGCTGTGATAAAAATTTTTCCATGTATATCCGTCAAACCTGTTCAGGCCATAATGGGTGCCGGCCCAGATGAAACCTTCGCTATCCTGGATTACCGAATAGACAACATTTTCTGATAGCCCTTGTTCTGTTGTGTAGGTGATAGCCCTGGTTTTATGCTGGGCTTCAGCTACAAGTGTATATGAAAAAATAACTATGACCAACAGGCGGAGTCGCATAGGTGCTTATAATGATTGGCTTAAGGGTGAACATCTGTTCCTCTTAAATATAATGAATAAAAAGCACCTTTAATTATCGTAAGCGCGAAGCATCATCCAATGACCATACTCCACGCCCGTAAGTTGCGATCACGATGTTCAGGTCGCGGGGATGCACAAAAAGATCATTGACAGAAACGCTTGCCGGCAGATTGCCCTGTAATGATTGCCAGCTGCGGCCTTTATCACGGCTCACATACACGCCCAGGTCTGTACCACAGTAAAGTAGGTTTTCATTTTTCGGATCTTCGCGG
>JAHEFC010000033.1 GCA_024640385.1 Sphingobacteriales bacterium | reverse complement strand
AAACTGCCTGAATCTGAATGTTATGCCGAGAACGGAGAAGTGATCCACAAACCTTCAGGAAAAAAACTTGGCTATGGTGCACTGGCAGCAGCAGCATCCAAACTGCCAGTTCCGGAAAAACCCAAACTCAAAGACCCCAAAGATTTCAAGATACTTGGCAAACCGTCTCCAAGGCCAGACATCCCATTGAAGGTGAACGGGAAGGCCGTATTCGGCATTGATGCCGAAACCGAAGGCATAGTATATGCCTCCGTTGAACACAGCCCGGTCTTTGGTGCCAAGCTGGTGAGCGTGGATGATACCGAAGCGAAAAAGATCAAAGGTGTTCTGGCAGTTGAAAAGGTCACACGCATCATTCAGAAATACCGCAGCGAAGCAGTTGCCGTAGTTGCTGACAGTTACTGGACCGCGTTGCAGGCAAGAAAAGCGCTGAACATCAAATGGGATAACCAGGGTTACGATGGTTTCAACTCCGCTGATTACGAACAAAAACTCAGGGACCTGGCCAGCAAACCCGGTGTGGCCGATAAACCGATCGGGGATTTCGACAAGGCATTTGCCGGCGCTCCTACAAAACTAGAAGCATTTTATGAAACACCCATGGTTTCGCACTCGCCTATTGAGCCAATGAATGCATTGGCCAAATGGCACGACGACAAACACCTCGAGATCTGGGCATCCACACAAGTGCCCGGAGACATCAGGCAATCATTTGCTAAAGAATATGGCTTCCCTGAAGAAAATCTTACACTTAACGTGATGTTCAATGGCGGAGGATTTGGAAGAAGACTATATCCCGACCATGTACATGAAGCCGTTCAGCTGGCAAAAAAACTGGGTAAGCCGGTGAAAGTGATCTGGACCAGGGAAGATGATACCAGGCTGGGTCCATTCAGGCCCATGACATTCTCCTCTATGAAAGCAGGACTGGGACCTGATGGCAAACCACTTGCCTACCAGCACAAAGTGATCGCTCCTTCTATAAGTGATGCAGACAGCGATAAGTTTGACAAGAGCAAACCTGACGGCACCATGCTGGAAGCATTGAACGATCAGAAATATGAGATCCCCAACCAGAAACATCCATATGTATTTGCGGATCTTCATATACCCGTGGCAGCATGGCGCGCGGTAACCAGCACCACGCTTTCTTTCCCGCATGAATGTTTCCTGGATGAATGTGCAGTGAAGGCAGGTAAAGATCCAATGGCCTATAGGCTTGAACTGGCAAAAAAAGATTCTGACCTCTATCGGATATTAACTAAACTCAAAGAAGTATCGAAATGGGACCAGCCACTTCCTGCAGGATCTGCCAGGGGTGTGGGCCAATACGAGTTCTTTGCAGGCCATGCAGGGATGGTGGTTGAGGTAACGAAACAGGGAGCCGGTGTGAAGATCGATAAGGTTTATGCGGTGATCGATATGGGCACCGTGGTGAACCCGGATACGATCAAAGCACAGGTGGAAGGAGCAGTTGCCATGGCGATCACTGCAGCAGTGAAGAATGGCATCACATTCCAGAATGGTCAGACCAAACAATCAAATTATCATGATAACCCCATTATCCGCATACATGAGATGCCGATCGTGGAAACCCATATTCTTGCTGAAGGAGGAGAAGTGATCAAAGGTGCCGGCGAGCCCGGATTACCGCCACTTGCTCCGGCATTGTGCAATGCTATTTATGCGGCAACAGGAAAGAGGATCAGAAAGCTGCCGTTTAATATTGATAATATTTCTTAGCTCGGCAAGGAATAAGGCGAGAGGCGAGAAAATAATTTCCCTTTCGCCTTTCGCCTTACGCCTCTTGCCTCAATTTCCCCACGGCCTCATTAACATGCCCCAAAGCTCTGCTCACTTCCTCATGGGTAGTGAACCTGCCCAGGCTGAATCGAATGGAACTGGAAGCCAACTCATCGCCTATTCCCAAAGCTCTCAATACATATGATGGTTCGAGCGATGCTGATGTGCACGCAGAACCTGAAGAAACTGCAAGATGTTTATTCAAATGACTGATCAGCACCTGCGATTCAATACCACCGAATGACACATTGCAGGTATGGGGAAGAAGAAATTCGGCATTGCCATTCAATGCAGTACCTTCTATCGAAAGCAACCCACGAAGCAACTCGTCCCGCAATCCGCGAAGTCTGACCAACTCATCATTCATTTCCCTGGAAGCGATCTCTGCAGCTTTTCCGAATCCAACTATACCCGGCACATTCAGGGTTCCGCTGCGCATCCCTTTTTCATGCCCTCCGCCATATTGCAGCGGTGTCAGCTTCACCCTCGGATCTTTCCTTCGTACATACAAGGCACCAACCCCTTTGGGCCCGTACATTTTGTGCGCGGAGAACGACATGATATCAATTCCATCTTCCAAAACATCCACCGGTATCTTCCCAACTGCCTGGGTGGCATCAGAGAAAAACAGGACCCGATGTTTTTTGGCAATATTTCCAATGCCTTTAACCGGCATTATAACGCCGGTTTCATTATTAGCATACATGATTGAGATCAAAACCGTATCAGGTCTGATCGCGGCTTCAAGTTCTTCAATATCTATCCTGCCATCCCTGTTAACGGGCAAAACAGTAACCTCGCCACCTATGCTTTCAAGGTAATGGCAGGTATCCAATACTGCTTTGTGTTCAATGGCGCAAGTAATGATATGCTTACCTTTTACACCATACATTTCGTATACACCGCGGATGGCCAGGTTCACTGCTTCGGTTGCTCCGGATGTGAAAACGATCTCACCGACTTCAGCACCGATCAATGCGGCAACCTCCTCCCTGGCTATATCCACCGCCTCTTCGGCCACCCAGCCGTAAGCATGGCTACGGCTGGCCGCGTTGCCAAAATCCCTGGAGAAAAAAGGCAGCATGGCATCCACAACCCTGGGATCGCAGGGCGTGGTGGCATTATAATCGAAATATATGGGGTAGGATGTCATGATTTAAATGGAGCTTGATCAATAAAGGGCTGCTTCTTGATCCTTACCCCCGTGGCTTTGAAGATAGCGTTGGCCACTGCGCCACCTGTAGGAGGAAGAGCCGGCTCACCTAATCCTGTGGGATCGATCCCGTTATTCACAAAGCTCGCATCGATATCGAAGATCTCGTTCATCCTTATCAATCTGTACCTGTCAAAATTCTTTTGCTCGGGTTCACCATTCCTGAAACTCAATTTGCCAAACATGGCAGTTCCATATCCATCAGTAATACCGCCCATGACCTGTTGCAATGCACCTGAAGAATTGATCACCACACCGCAATCAGAAACGGCATATATCTTCTGCACCTTAGGTTTACCATCTTTCATCACCACTTCACAAACCTGGCCCACATAAGACGCATGGGAGAAGTAAACAGAGAATCCCTGGAACACGTCTTTCTTTTTACCCCACTGGGCTTTCTCGGCAACAGTTTTGATCACGGTCGCCATCCTGTCAATATCGTAACGGATAGGACCAACAGGTTTTTCCTTGGCACGTTTCAACAGGTCAAGCCGCATCTGTACAGGATCTTTTCCTGTTGCCAGGGCAATCTCATCCAGGAAACTCTGCTCTGCAAAAGCGAGGAAATTTGTGACCGGTGCACGCCAGGCACCCGTAGTAATGGGCGACTGGTGTTCAACCGAATCGATCAACAGATTATCAATGGAACCGGAAGGAAAATTATCCTGGCGCATAGGATTCTCTACGTTGATCCCCACGCCCCTGCATTTATAACCAATGATCTCATTGTTGGCATCAAGGGCCGCTTCAAACCTATAACGCACTGCAGGCCTGTAACTACCGCCACCCATATCATCTTCCCGTGTCCAAATCACTTTAACCGGTTTTTTGATGATGGACGATAGCTCTGCAGCTTCAACTACGTAATCAAATTTCAAACGGCGTCCGAATCCACCTCCCAGCCTCGTGATATCCACGGTGATCTTATCTTCCGGCACTTTCAACAGATCAGACACTGCTTTTCTCGCCGCACCGGGAGTCTGTGTGGGGCCCACCAGCTCAATTCCATCTTCCCTTACATGGGCAAAGAAGTTCATGGGCTCAAGCGGATTATGTGGCACGAAAGGACATTCGTATTCTGTTTTGATCACCTTAGCGGCATTCTTAAATGCAGCTTCAACATCGCCATCTTTCCTTCTAACTTTCGCATCAGTGCTTTCCATCAGCTTTGAAAAGATCTGGGCATGGTCTGCTGAACTCTCCAGTGTTTTCTCGGCTTCATATTCTACCACCAGAGTTTTTTTTGCTTTCAACACATCCCAGGTGGATCTACCCACTACAGCCACATTGTTTTTAAAGGTGACCACGTCAATAATACCGGGCATCGACTTAGCCTCATCCGCATTAACGGATTTGATCTTTTGCCCAAATGCGGGCGGGCGCTGAATGGTGGCATACACCATGCCGTCCCGATAAAAATCTAGGCCGAACAATGGTTTGCCGGTAACAATATTCTGATTCTCTACGTTCCTGATCGGCTTTCCGATGAGTTTGAAATCTTTGGGATCTTTCAGCTTCACTTCACCGGGCACAGTGATCTTTGATGCAGCTGTGGCCAGTTCACCGTAACCTGCTTTTTTACCGGAGGCTTTATGCAACACATAGCCATTCTCCGTAGTGCATTCGGAGGCGGGTACATTCCATTTAGCAGCTGCAGCGGCAACCAGTAAATACCTGGCCGTTGCACCTGCATTGCGCAGTCTTTTCCACGAATGAGGTATGGCTCCACTGCCACCGGTGAGCTGACGGTCAAACTTCGTTGTATCCAACGGAGCCTGTATCACCTTCACTTTATTCCAATCGGCATCCAGCTCATCGCAGACCACCATGGCAAATGAAGTTCTGATGTTCTGGCCAAGTTCGGGATTAGGCGAAAACACAGATACAATACCATCGTTCGCAATGGAGATATAGCTATTGAACCCGGCAACGTCAACATCTTTGGGCATGAGTGCAGGCATGTCTGACGCTTCTGCATCCATGAAACTGAAACCAAGCAATAAACCCCCGCTGGAAAGGGATATATTTTTCAGAAATGCTCTCCTGCTGTTATTAAATCGGATGTTGCTCATGATCATTTGGTTTTAGTGGTTGGTGTTTTGGTACTGGCCACTTTAACTGCTTCGCGAATGCGATGGTAGGCCCCGCAACGGCAAAGATTGCCATGCATAGTATTCTGGATCTCTTCCATGGTTGGCCTGGGCGTTCGTTTCAATAATGCCGCAGCTGTCATGATCTGACCGCTCTGACAATAACCACATTGAGGCACATCCACTTCATCCCATGCTTTCTGCAGGGGATGATCTCCTTTTTCAGAAAGACCTTCAATGGTGGTGATCTTCGCATTCCCTACTGCATTTACCGGCATCAGGCAGGACCGGAGCGGGGCTCCATCCATATGCACGGTACAGGCGCCGCATTGACCCACACCGCATCCGAATTTTGTTCCTACCAGGCGCAGATGATCCCTGAGTACCCACAGCAATGGAGTATCTTCAGCAACATCCACTTTCTGTTCTTTTCCGTTTACGTGGAGATTGAAAACAGCCATTATTTTTTTCTTTAAAATTACTAAATATTACCCTACCCCCTACCTCCAAGGTCCCTACCTCCAAGGTCCCTACCTTGGAGGTAGGGGATCAGGCCCCAAAACTAACATCCAATAAGGGCAGAGGTTCAAAAAGCTGGTCAGTTATCCCGGATTTGACATACAGTCGCCATTGCGTTATCTTAGGGAAGCAAACAACACCATGAACCACCAGATCGAAAAGCTGACCCAGCCAAACCTCCTCTTTGCCGCCAGGGCACTTACCAATGCTTTTTTGGAAGATCCTCTACAAGCCTATGTTTTCCCGGAAGAGGCGGAAAGAAAGGAAAAGTCGATACCACATTTCAGCGCCGTGCTTAAGTATGGCCTTTTATTTGGAGAAGTTTTTACAGCTAGTAATTTTGAAGGAGCCGTTGTATGGCTCAAGCCCGGCCAAACAACGGTCACTCCTGGAAAAGCCGAGCAGGGTGGTCTTGCTGCGCTTCCCCAAACCATTGGTGAAGCCCCGTTCACCCGATTCATCAGTGTTCTCAATTATGCAGATCAATTTCACAAGCAAGACATGAATGAACCGCACTGGTATACCATGGTACTTGGTGTTGATCCTGCTTTCCAGGGCAGGGGATATGGAAATGCATTACTGTCGCCCGTACTCGAAGAAGCAAAATCAAACAATTTCCCGGTTTACCTGGAAACTGCACAACCAAAGAATGTTAGCTTCTATAAACATATGGGGTTTGACCTGATCCGGGAAGTGGTAGAACCCATTAGTGGGATCAAAATTTGGACATTCATAAAAAGATAACTTTAGCAGGCCGACTATAGCAGGTAACAGGTTGCAGGTTGCAGGTTGCAGAAAATGCGCTGCAACCTGCCACCTGTTACCTGCAACCTGCTAAACTATTCCCCTATCCGCTTTAAATGAAGATTAGTAACGGGTGAAACGATAAGCGGAAACTTCTCCACTTCAACCAGGCTGGAATCAAGACTAAAACTTCGCTCTTCAGAGAGTGAGATCTCTTTCAAAAGGAAATGAATTTTCATGATCACCTTCTCAAAAAACGGGAGATCATTATCCTGGCTCAGGTATTTTTCCTGAACGATAAAACTGAAATCACCCACCATTTTATTATGCATCAGGCTCTCGTATCTGCTCATAATGTTCACTTCGCCATTCTTCACCAGTTCTTCCACCGCCTTCCTGAACAACAGGTTGATCCTTGGCTGTACCCTGAAGCCCAGGTTAAAATCTATCCTTACGATATCATTCGGGATGATATGCTCAACGGAATATTCCGAAGTGTAGGGATCATCAACGGTATTAACGTGTATGAACCAATAGATATCTGCCCTTTTGGGTTTGCGGTTCAGGATGGAATACATTATTTTATGCTCGATCTCTTTAGGATTATCGGCCGAAGTGAGGTAGACCAGGTGTGTTGAATATTTGGGTACGCTGGAATCCATGCTAAGCTCCTGTAATCTGGGGATATAATCAGACAGTTTCACAAACTCCACATAGCGGTTCTTGATCTTTCTGGCACGGTACCAGTCGTACATCACAACAAACAGCAGGCCTCCTATTAATAGGGTAACATAACCTCCATGGGGAAATTTCTCCAGGTTTGCTGTGAAGAAGCTGATCTCTATGGCGAAATACACAGCAAGGTAGAGATAGACCAGGGATGGAATGGTTCTTTTTAACACCAGGTAATTGGCAAACAAGGTGGAAGTGGCTATCATGGTTACAGTGATGGCCAGCCCATAGGCTGCTTCCATGTTTGACGCTTTCTTGAAAAACAGCACAATACCTATACATCCGATGAACAAAAGCGTATTGGCAGCGGGCACATACAACTGGCCTTTCGCTTCTGAAGGGTAGTTGATCTTCAATTTAGGCCAGAGGTTGAGTCGCATCGCTTCACTCACCAAAGTGAAAGAGCCCGAGATCAATGCCTGGCTGGCAATGATGGTTGCCGCTGTGGCGATGGCGATCCCGAAGTACAGGAACCAGGAAGGCATCACCCCATAAAAAGGATTAAATCCGGCTTCGATCATTTCACTGCTGATGAGTTTGCCATTGAAGTGATCAAGCAACCAGGCTCCCTGCCCCAGGTAATTCAGGATCAGGCAGCTCTTTACGAATATCCATGAATAGCGGATATTCCATTTACCGCAGTGGCCAAGATCTGAATACAAAGCTTCTGCGCCTGTTGTGCACAAAAACACTCCTCCTAAAATATAAAACCCCTTGGGAAAACTGATGAGCAGTTTAATGCCGTAATATGGATTGAAAGCCTTGAAAATATGAGGATATTCCTGGAGGTGAATTACACCCAACACAGCCAGCATCAAAAACCAGATACTCATCACCGGGCCGAAAAATTTTCCAATGAATTCAGTACCAAACTGCTGAATGAAAAAAAGCATGGTAAGTATGCCGATCACTATATACACCACGGTCCACTGTGAAATATGCTGAAGTGCAGGTACCTGTTTCAACCCTTCTATGGCTGATGTTACAGAGATCGGCGGTGTGATCATTCCATCGGCCAGCAGGGCTGCTCCACCCAGCATTGCGGGTATCACAAGCCATCTTCTGCGACGCCTCACCAGCGCAAAAAGGGAAAATATCCCTCCCTCACCCCTGTTGTCGGCCTGCAGCGTGAGGATCACATATTTCACTGTGGTTTGTAGTGTCAGTGTCCATATGATCAGGGAAAGTGCGCCCACAATGAGTTCTTCTGTGACGGTTTTCCCGTTCAATATCGCATTGAGTACATAAAGCGGAGAGGTACCGATATCGCCATAAATGATCCCTAACGCAATTAAAAATCCTGCCGCCGAGATCCTCGTGTGTGAAGACATTAGAATAAATTCAGAAATCAAAATTAGAATCAAATGAGGCTCCCGGGGAGTTCACGCCTGAAATCTTTATAAAATCTTTATGCCGTTCAAAGTCATTTTCCCCTCCACAATACAACGATGGCCTATTTTTGCTGACCACCAGTAATGAACAGATTTTTTCTAAAACCAGTAAGTATCAGGAAGCAATTCCTGTACAGTATCTCCATCGTGATCCTGGTATCAGTCATTTGCTTCGCACTGTCTGAATGGATGGGTTACCGGGTAGCCGCATTCATTCTCCTGCTTACCGTTTCAATGCTGGCCATCATATTCGACATTTTTCCGGTGCTGGTATCAGCAGGCCTGAGTGCGCTGATCTGGGATGTTTTCTTTATACCACCGCGTTTTGCTCTGCATGTTGACAATACGGAAGATGCATTTCTGCTGATCATGTATTTCATCATCGCCATGATCAATGCGGTACTGACTTATAAGATCAGGGAGGCCGAAAATATAACCAGGCTGAAAGAAGAGCGCTCTAATAGTGTAAAACTGTATAACACTTTATTGAATTCATTATCCCATGAGTTACGTACACCCATAGCCGCCATCATCGGGGCAACAGATAATCTCCAGTCGATGCCGGATCTTGCCAAAGAGAAAAAAGATGAACTGATCGAAGAGATATCAAATGCTTCGCTGCGCCTGAATCAGCAGGTAGAGAATCTATTGAATATTTCTAGGCTTGAATCAGGACATATACAACCGAAACAAGACTGGTGCGATATTGTAGAACTGGTGTATGAAGTGGTAAAAAGAGTAGAGGAAAACAATCCAAAAAGGAAGATCAACATCAGCATCAGCCAGAATTTCCCCCTTTGCAGCACAGACAAGGGGATGCTGGACCAGATCATCTATAATCTCCTCAACAATGCAGCCATCCACACCGAACAGCACTGCAAGATCGGGATCTCGGCCAGCTGTCATGCTGATCTTCTACAGATCGTAATTGAAGACAATGGAAAAGGATTTGTATCCGTTGACAGCAAAGATATATTCGATAAGTTCTCGAGAACCAAAGACCCCAAGACCAGCGGATCCGGTTTGGGCCTTTCGATCGTGAAAGGATTTACCGAAGCCCTGGGAGGTTCTGTTGAACTGAATCGATCGTTCAAAGAAGGCAGCCAGTTCATCATAGCCATACCTGTCAAAACAACCTATCAAAATTCGCTGCTCAGTGAATAAACCCGAAATATTGATCATTGACGATGAACAGCAGATCAGAAAACTGCTGGAGATCACGCTTGAAGGCAATGGCTACACGCCAAGATCCGCATCATCGGCCAAAGAGGGCATGATCATGGCTGCAAATCATCCGCCTGATCTGATCCTCCTGGATCTGGGGCTACCAGATGAAAACGGGCAGAGTGTACTCCGGAAGCTGAGAAAATGGTACGTAAACCCTATCATTATTTTATCGGTTCAGAAAAAGGAAGAAGAGATCATCACTGCCCTGGATAACGGCGCAAACGACTATCTATCCAAGCCATTCCGGATCGGGGAGCTCCTTGCCAGGATACGTTCTGTTTTGCGTCAATCCGTTTCGGAGGAAGGGGAAGCCGCTCTTAAATTCCGCGACCTTGAAATAGACCTCACCAGCAGATCGGTCAGAAAAAATGGTCAGCTGATAAAACTGACCGGCACAGAATACAGCTTACTTGCATTGCTTGCACGAAGCAACGGCAAAGTTCTGACTCACCACTACCTTCTACGAACCATCTGGGGTCCAGGGTATATCGACCAGTCGCAATATTTGCGTGTATACATCGCCCAGATCAGGAAAAAAATTGAAGATGATCCCAACAGGCCAGAGATCCTGCTGACTGAATCCGGTGTAGGTTATCGGTTTGTGAGCGAAAACTGAGTCTCGCATGGGATCGATGCAGGGATCAACTCAGCTGTTTTTGAAAATCACTATGGTCCCAGGTAACTGTTATACTTCTTATCAGTTGATCTGCACCCAACCTGAAAATGAAAATATGATCGCTGTCAAAATGCTTCCCATTTGAAATTATTCCTGCAAAATCTTTCACCTGTGTTCCGCGTATCACAACCTGGCACCTCACAGTCTCGTCATCTTCTGCTACAGCTGCATCCAGGGTGTTATCGATATCAGGGAAACTGTCGATCAGTGCGGACCAGATATTTTTACCAAGTTCATGGATGAGCCCTTTCCCGGATTCACCAAGTGGCGTAAAATGTACAACTCCGTCTTTATGACAAAACCCGAGCATCCTTTCCACATTGCGCTGTTGGTATGCGAACATGAACTCAACACAGGTATTCTTGAGGCTGAGCTCCATTTGTTGCTTCAATATACTTTCCAAGATGTGCTATTTATAAAATTAAACCTAACAACGGGCAATGCATTTTCCTTGTAAAAATGCGTCATTCTTTCCGCGGGAGTTCTTGCTGAACAGGCTTGTTTTCCAGGTAATTGACAAGTTCATTATTCAACTTAAGATACTGGCCGGGACTTCTTCCGGTGAAATTCTCAAAATCCTTTATAAAATGCGATTGGTCGAAATATTCAAGGTCATAAAGGATCTTCGGCCAGTCAACTTCTTTCTTACCTGCGATCAAATTGCATATGTAGGCAATACGACGCACACGGATATAATATTTCGGGCTGAGTCCAACTTTCTGGAAAAAATTTCTTTCAAATGTTCTCCTGCTCATAAAACTTTGCCTGACCAGTTCGCCGATATTAACCATGCCGTTCATTTCTACGATCTGGTTGGCCGATTCATCGATTTTGTCAGGTCTCGGGCTGCTGAGGTTAAGTTGTTCCATCAGGAAATCTTCAAGTGTACGGGCACGATCTTCGGGGCTGACTCCTTTTTTGATCAGCGAAATATAGCGGTCAATGATTTCTTTCCGGAATACCTTATAGAGATCGGTACGTTCTTCCACAAATTCATACATCTGTAATCCGAATATGGATGCCAGGGCAGCAGGTCGGAATACTATACCTGCCATACCAATACGGCCCGGAAGGGTAAGGTTGTAGATATAAATACTTTGACCGGCGATGTACTGGCTGGGCACATCAAGTCTCTCATATTTAGAATTTGTGATATAGAAGGGATCGCCATAATTGAACACAATGGAGCAAAATCCATTGGGAGGTGATTCAATCATCAGCGGCTGCACGGGTGCATCACTATTTTCCCAAATAAAATAGCACTCCACAAATGGAGCCAGTTCTTTGGAAGGTGAAAACTTCTTATATATCATGAGATTGCCGCTATAATAATTTAAACATATTCCGCCATATCTGCGAAAATCGAATGTTGCAAAGTTTCGTTACCTTGAACACTTAATTGTAAGTCATGAAAATGCGTTCAATAATACTTGCTGTGTCGGTCCTTTTTGCCTTTTCATGCAGCAAAAACGATCCGGTCATACAAACTCCGGCTTTTCTGAATGCAAGGGCTGATGGCGTGGTGAAAGACTGCAATGTAGTCCGTGTCACGCTAACGGCTGGGATACTCCAGGTCAATGCCCAGACATCTGCTGGAGATGTCACATTTGTTCTTACTGTCAACGGCTACACTTCAGGTCAGATCGGTACTTTCAATATCGGACAAGGCAATTTCAACACGGCGCTATACAGGGAAGGAACAACTTCTTATTCGGCCGGTACTTCAGCAGGGACGGGAAGGATCCAGATCACCAACGCCAGTTCAACCCAGATCGATGGAACATTTGAATTCACTGGTGTAAGCACTGGCGGAACTTCCAAGGTGATCAGTGAAGGAAGGTTCACTGCTTACTTCTGAACTTTATGGAACAAGCTGCCGATACAAATAAGGAGCACTGGAGATCCCGTTTGTTCAATGTGATCTTTGAAAGCGATACTCCGGCTGGTAAATTATTTGACGTCATTTTGCTGGCACTGATCTTCCTGAGCATCCTGCTCGTGATGCTGCAAAGCATTCCCTCCCTTGACTCAAAATACCATGAGATTTTCTATCATGCAGAGTGGGTGATCACCGTGTTATTTACCATTGAATATGCTCTTCGGTTAATTGCCGTCAAAAGTCCGATCAAATATGCCACCAGTTTTTACGGGATCATTGACCTGTTATCCATCCTGCCAACTTTTCTTAGCATATTGCTTCCGCAAACGCAGTACCTGCTTGTTATCCGGTCGCTGCGACTGATGCGTGTATTCAGGATCTTTAAACTGACGCAGTTCGTGAAGGAGGGGATGTCCATTGTACTGGCGCTGAAAGCCAGTGCCCGGAGGATCCTGGTTTTCCTGGCCACAGTATTCATTATAAGTATTATCATGGGATCGATCGTTTATGTGGTGGAGAGCCCTTACAACGACAAATTCAATTCCATACCCCAAAGTGTTTACTGGTCTATAGTAACCATCACCACTGTGGGCTATGGGGACATATCGCCCGTTACACCAGTTGGAAAATTTGTTGCCTCCCTGATCATGTTGTTAGGATATGCTATTATTGCGGTTCCTACGGGAATTGTAACCGTTGAACTCACCAAAACCGCCAGGCAGGAGCATATGCATAACAAGTCCTGCCCCAATTGTTCAAAAGAAGGTCACGATTCAGATGCACGTTTTTGCAAGTTTTGCGGCCATAGTCTTTAATAAAACCCAACATATGCGTTATCTATTAATCTCGTTGATGCTGCTCAGTTCTGTTTCCGGTTTTTCACAAAAAGGAAAACAGGATTATTACCTGATCAAAGTTTATCATTGTGCCAATCTGCAACAGGTCTCACATGTTGAAGAATGGGCGGGTAACCAACTGAAGCCCTTTCTTAAAAAACATAATGTCCCCGTGGTGGGCATATTCATGCCGGTAACAAATGATACGGCAGTGGACAAGAAGCTCATGCTATGGATGCCACTGACTGACCTGAATATACTGGGAAAGATCGAAGATGCATTTGGTTCTATAGATCCTTTTGGTAACGATCCGCTGATACATCTTGACAGCTTTCAGAACAATGCCCCTTACAGCAGGATAGAATCCACGCTTGCCTCGGCATTCAGGCTGCACACGAAATATTCTTTAAAGAAGAGTTTTGAAAGTTCGCCGGACAATATATATGAGTACCGCAGTTATGAAAGTGCCACGGAAGACCTTCACCTGCGAAAAGTGGAAATGTTCAACGAGGGTGGCGAGATCGATCTTTTCAAGCGGCTGGATTTCAATGCGATCTTTTATTCCCGCGCCATTGTTGGCCCGCGTATGCCCAACCTGATCTATATGACCAGTTTTAAGAATATGGATGAAAGGAATAATCACTGGAAGGCCTTTGGCAACGATCCAAAATGGAAAGAACTTTCTGCTATGCCGAAATATGCCAATTCGGTTTCCAGAAATGAAACGATCCTGATGAAAGCATCAAAATATAGCGACCTCTAGAGCAGGTGGCAGGTGGCAGTATTTTTAGAAAACAAGTGTGTTGATCGAATGTGCCAGGGCCATGGTTTTGGCACCCTGCCCCTTCATCCAGAGATAATATTCGGTATCCTTGTCGCCCTGGTTCATAACAATCACTACGGTTCTGCCATCCTTATTCACAAATGCTGTTGTCAATAGCTGACTACGGGTGGTTGCAGCAGTGATCCTCCGGGCACCGGGCTGAAGGAATTTAGAAAAATGCCCGATATAATAGTAGGCGTTGGTATAAATAAGCTTGCCGGTTCTGGTATCTGCATGCACGGGAGCAAAACAGAAATTCTTCACATGGTTTGGACCGCCGGTTTCATCTAGTAAGATGTTCCAGTCAGTAAACCCAACCATGCCATTATTGAAGTCGTTGATCATGGACCTCCCATATTCTTCTCCAAGCACCCATGCATTGTAGCGGGATGCATCGAAACTTTCTGCACAACCTTCTGTAAAAATGATGTTCTTATCAGGGTAGGCTTCGTATACCCTCCTGACATTATCATACATGGGCAAACCTCCACTCCAGTCTTCATACCAGTGAAAACCAATTCCCCAGATATATTTTGAGGCAACAGGATCATCGAAATAGGTTTGGGCACGCTGATAGATCAGGTCGCGGTTATGATCCCAAACGATGATCTTCTTATTGGAGAGGCCCTCTTTTGCCATAACAGGTCCAAGGTGCTTTTTAAGAAAGTCCCTTTCTTCTTCAGCAGAGTAAACACAGCTTTCCCATCTCTGTGTTGCCATAGGCTCGTTCTGAATGGTTATTCCCCAGATGGGAACGCCTTCTTTTTCATAGGCCTTGATGAACTTGGTGTAATACATTGCCCAGGAATTATAGTATTCAGGCAATAACTTCCCACCCTGGAGCATGCTGTTATTGGATTTCATCCAGGCTGGAGGACTCCAGGGACTTGCAAACATGGTGAGCTTACCTCCTGCTGCCTGTATGCATTTCTGGATAAAGGGCAGTTTGTATTTTTTATCGGGCGCAATGTCAAAGGTTTTCAGGTCCTTGTCGCCATCCTTAACATAGGTATATGATCCGCTGCTGAAATCGCAACTGTTGATATTGGTTCTGCCTATGGTATAACCTATACCTTTCTCTTTGTCAAAATGAGCCTGCAGAAACTCCTGCTGGGCAGCCGGTGGGAGTTTGTAAAATGTTTCGGCGGCTGCATCAGTCATGGCAGCCCCGATACCAAAATAGGCCTGGAAAGTTTTAGCAGGATCTATAATAACACAAACCTGTGTTTCAACCGGCTGCGGCATACTCTCAAAACTGATCATGCCGGTGGCAGAGATCCTTTTATCCGTATTCTGGGCAGTAGTGTACACGGCAATCTGTCTTTGTGCATAGGCATTGACGATAACCAGAGGCAGGGCCAATAAGAAGACTAATCTTTTCATGATCGTGCATTTTACTATGGAATTAACTCATAAGTAGCAACCGACTTTGCTGGCAGACTTGCTTTCAACGTTTGAGATGCCAGCTTCAGGTCAAAGTTCGCCTCTGAATCGCTTTCGTTCTCTATGATTATGGTCAGTTTCCCCTCCGGTGTTCTGAATGCCACATTGGGCAGGAAGTCAGGGCCATTACTTCCAACCCTAACAGAACCGGGCGGAACAAACCGGGAAGCATGGCCGATAATATAATAGGAAACATTCCTGGAAATATTTGCGCCACTGATCGTAAGTGCCCCTTTACATTCTGTGCATCCCCCCGGCGTATGAGGATTGAACTCTGCATCATTGGCCAGGTTCCACTCAAGTGCGATCCGGCTCCAGTTTCTCATTGACCCTATGACAACGTTTTTAATATGCCAGATCAGGTCACCATCAAAACTGCCTTTGGAGCCTGTCCATTGCTCCGTGAAATAGAGATTCTTATCGGGATGAGCGTCTTTCACGGTTGATAATGCTGAAATATCACCTTCGTATAAGTGAAAAGCAGATCCGTCGACAAATGCTTTCGCCGCAGCGTCGTTGAGAATAGTGATCGGATAATCCGGTTTGTTACAATTGTGATCGTACACTATGATCTTGGTGGCAAGGCCTGCATCTCTGAATGCCGGACCCAGGTGATCCCTGATGAATTCCGCCTGGTCAACAGCGGTCATGTACATACTGGGATTATTGCCCGGATGTAAAGGCTCATTCTGCGGGGTGATGGCATCTATGGTGATCCCTTCAGCCTTCATCTGCTGTATGTATTTGACTAAATACCTGGCGTA
>JAHEFC010000575.1 GCA_024640385.1 Sphingobacteriales bacterium | reverse complement strand
ATATTAATATCGGGTTTGACGAGAGTTTTGACCCCAATTTTACCCTGCTGAATTCATCGCTGGAAAAGACCATTTTTAAGAAGAAGAATGGTTTCATCAGGGTTTCAGGGTTTGATATTCTGAAACAGAACCAGGGGCTTACCCGTACTTTCGGGACCAATACCATTACAGATACCCGGGTCAATCGCCTTACCCGGTACTTCATGCTGACCTTCACTTACAGGCTGAGCCGGTTCAATGGGCAGACCACCCAGGGGGGACAGCAGAGCCAGCAGCAGCGGGAAAGGCAGATGCGTTTTTAGGTACAGGTAACAGGTAACAGGTTGCAGGTGGCAGGTTGCAGAAAAAATGCTTGAACATGCCACCTGGAACCTGCCAGCTGTTCATATTCTTTCCTTACCTTTGCGGCCTGAAAACCGTGTTTTTCAATTAGCCAATCAGGCAATCAGTTAATTCGCAAATTCTTATGGCTGGTCAATTAAAAGAAGTACGTAACAGGATCAAATCAGTTCAGTCAACCCAACAGATCACCAAGGCTATGAAAATGGTGAGTGCGGCTAAGCTCAGGAGGGCCCAGGATGCCATCGTCCAGATGCGTCCATATGCCCGTAAACTGCAGGATATGCTGAGCAATATTGTGAGTAATGTGGAAAGTGGGGACCTGGGAACCAACCTGGGGGAGGAGCGTGCTGTAGAAAAAGTACTTTTTATTGTGATCACCAGCGACCGGGGACTTTGTGGCGCTTACAATGCCAATGTGTCAAAACTCGCCAAAGCTACCATTGAGGAGAAATATGCTGATCAGATGAGGAAGGGCAATGTGCAGATCTGGGGTATCGGCAAAAAAGGCTGTGAATTCTTCCAACGGAGGAATTTCAATGTAAATACAGATCACCGCGATGCATTCCACAAGCTTACATTCGCAACTATACAGGAAATTGCCCAGAAGGCCGTTGCTGCTTTTGCCAGTAAAGAATTTGACGTTGTTGAAGTAGTATACAGTGAATTCAAGAATGCAGCCACCCAGCGTTTTGTAGTGGAGAGATTCCTCCCTATTCCCAAAGCTGCTCCTGTAAAAGGTCAGAAAGTCACCAAGGCTGATTTCATATTTGAACCTGCCAAAGAACAACTGATCGCGGAACTGATGCCGAAGATCCTCAATACCCAATTGTTCAAGGCGATGCTGGATGCAAATGCATCTGAGCATGGTGCCAGGATGACGGCCATGGATAAGGCTTCTGAGAATGCGAACGAATTACTGAAGTCACTCAAGATATCATACAACAGGGCACGCCAGGCTGCGATCACAACAGAGCTTACTGAGATCGTGAGTGGTGCAGCAGCGCTGCAGGGATAAGTCGAAAGGCAAAAGGCAAGATTCAAAAAATGAATTCTTACTTTTGACTTTTCACTTTTGACTTTTTACTTTTTAATTTATTATGGAAATCTCCAACCTCATACTGCATATTGAAGCGCTGATCTTTGCCAGTGAAAAACCCCTGACCTCCATGGATGTGGTTGAACTGGTGAACAACGCATTTGGTTTCATGGAAGACAAGATCACCCTGGACCAGGTAGAAGCTTCAGTAGATGGTATCCGGGAGAAATACGCCTCCGAATTCTATCCTTTCGAACTCAGGCAAAGTGGCGGAGGATGGCAGTTCCTGACCAAAAGGGACTATCACAAAACCATCGCGCAGCTCAATGGTGATAAATTCCTGAAACGACTTTCCAATGCAGCACTGGAAACACTTGCTATCATCGCCTATAAACAGCCGATCACAAAAGGCGACATCGAAGCCATCAGGGGTGTTAACAGCGATTACAGTATCCAGAAATTACTGGAGAAAGAGCTGATCGTGATCACGGGGCGTAACGAACAATTGCCAGGAAAGCCTCTCGTATACAGCACTTCCCGGCATTTTATGGATTATTTCGGGATCAATTCTGCTGAAGAGCTGCCGCGTATAAACGAAGTGCTCGCTGATCAGATCGTGGCACCAACCCTGGTCAACGCAGATCATTTCGAAGTAGAAGAAGGTGCTGTGCTTGCAGTATCTGAAGACGGTGAACTGATCAACAAGGCCATTGACGATGGTGCCGCTGAAGAGAACATCGAGATCAGGATCGAGGAGGAGATTGCCGAAAATGATGAACCCAGGG
>JAHEFC010000281.1 GCA_024640385.1 Sphingobacteriales bacterium | reverse complement strand
CACTGCAACGGGATAATCCCGAAGTGGAAATGACCGCCCGGGTAAACTGGGCCACCGGCAGGTTGTTCAAAGTGGGTGAGAAGAATTTGTTGTCGGAGGGAAACGTGGTAGATTCTACATTCCTGCAAGTGTTTACATTCCCCATGCTGAAAGGAGATCCTAAAAATGCATTAATGGATCCTGCGTCAGTGGTGCTGACAGAAACGCTGGTAAAAAAATTATTCGGGGAGGCCGATCCGATGGGGAAAGTAGTCCTTGTAGACAATGCTACTCCGCTTACCGTTACCGGGATCGTGAAGGACCCACCAACCAATTCAAGATTCAAATTTGAATACCTCATGCCCTGGGCAAGGCTCCGTGCGGAGAGTGGTGATGATAATTACTGGGGAAATAATTCCTGTGCAACCTATGTTTTGCTCAAGGAAAATGCAAGCTTTTCGTCCCTTGCACCTCGCGTAAAGGAAATGAGACGGAAATATGATCCTGAAGAGAAGAAGGGAGAGTTCTTTCTTTACCCTCTAAAAAAGTGGAGGCTTTATTCTCGGTTTGAGAACGGTGTGGAATCAGGAGGTTTCATTGAGTTCATCAGGTTGTTTGCCATTATCGCAGCATTCATTCTGTTGATAGCCTGTATCAATTTCATGAATCTGAGTACTGCGAGAAGCGAGAAAAGGGCCAGGGAAGTTGGGATAAGGAAAGTGATCGGTGCGCAAAAATCCTCATTGGTAGGCCAGTTTCTGGGTGAATCCATTCTTATTTCATTTATATCAGGCATCCTGGCTTTGATGATCGTGCAACTGGCATTGCCTTCTTTTGGGGAACTTACAGGGAAGGAGATCCATGTAGATTACACTGAACCCCGTTTATGGCTCTACCTGGTCGGATTTATCCTGTTCACAGGAATCCTGGCAGGAAGTTATCCTGCGTTCTTCCTGTCTTCATTCAAGCCTGTTACAGTATTGAAAGGAAGCTTTAAGAAAGCAAATGCCCTGGTTACGCCACGCAAAGTGCTGGTGGTATTACAATTCACTTTCGCCATCATTCTGATCATTTCAACACTGGTGGTCAGAAACCAGATCCGACATGCCAGGGAGAGGGAACCGGGATATAACCGAGGTAATCTCGTGTACACATTTACCGGGGAGGACGTAACTAAAAATTATCCCCTGATCAAAAATGAACTTCTTGCATCAGGCGCTGCTGTTTCAGTTACAAAGACCAGCGCTCCCATAACGCAGGGTTGGAGTAATACCTGGGGTATACAGTGGCCGGGAAAGGATCCTGACGATAAAACCATTATTGACAGGTTCTGTGCCGATGATAAGGTGGCGCAAACTATGGGCCTTCAGATCATCAAGGGAAGGGATATTGATCTCCATACTTATTCAACAGATTCCTCTGCCGCATTGATCAATGAATCCTCTGCAAAACTGATGGGTTTCAAAGACCCAATAGGTGCAGTGATCAAGGACGACAGCCGGGAATGGCATATCGTAGGTGTATTCAAAGATTTCATTCTCAATTCACCCTATCAGCCCACTGTACCGATGGTGATCGAAGGGGCGAATGCCTGGTTCAACTGTGTGCATGTCAGGCTCAATCCGGAGAAGCCCACGAGCGCAAATATTGCGGCTATGGAAAAGATCTATAAGAAATACAACCCGCATTATCCTTTTGATTACTATTTCATCGACAAGGAATACGAAGAGAAATTCAAGGCTGAAGAGAGGGCAGGTACACTGTCAGGTCTTTTTGCCGGACTGACCATATTTATTTCATGCCTGGGATTGTTCGGTCTGGCAACATATATGGCAGAGAACAGGATCAAAGAGATCGGCGTTCGCAAAGTGCTTGGTGCATCTGTGACCGACATCACCACATTGCTGTCAAAAGACTTTTTGAAACTGGTTGTGGTGTCGTTGGTCATTGCCAGCCCAATTGCCTGGTGGTTGATGAATACGTGGTTGAAAGATTTTCCCTACCGGATCAATGTACCGGTTTCAGCATTCCTGGTAGCCGGGGGACTGAGTGTATTGATCGCATTGCTGACGGTGAGTTCGCAGGCAATAAAAGCAGCGTTGAGCAACCCTGTGAAAAGTCTCAGAACCGAATAAACATCATTATATGTTCAGGAACTATTTGAAAGTTGCGCTCAGGAATCTCTGGAAAAACAAAGGTTATTCAGCGATCAATATTATAGGTCTTGCGGTAGGGCTGGCTACCTGCCTGCTTATCCTGCTTTTTGTGTGGGACGAACTCAGTTATGACAGGTTTCATGAAAAGGCGGACAGGATCTACCGCGTGGATTCTGATATCAAATTCGGAGGTTCAGCATTGCGCATAGCAGTTTCTTCAGATCCAATGGGTGCAACGCTCAAGAGGGATTATCCCCAGGTTGAACAATACACGAGGATCTATGCATCCAGCGGGGCCAAATTATTGAAGAAAGATGATGCCTACATCAATGAAGAGAAAATTGCCTATGCCGATTCCACTTTCTTTGATGTATTCAGCTTCCCGCTTATTTCCGGTAATCCAAAAACCGCGCTGAACGATCCCAATACGGCCGTAGTATCAGAATCTGCCGCAAAAAAATATTTTGGAACCACCCAGGCCGTAGGGAAGATCATTGAGACCAACGATAAAGTGAATTATAAGGTGACCGCTGTGATGAAGGATATGCCGAAAAATTCGCATTTCATATTCGATGTCTTGTTGTCCATGGATAATGTGTCCTACACTTTCGGCAATTACCTCAGCCATAATTTTCATACCTATATCGTACTGAAAAAAGGTGCCAATCCAGCAGATTTCAAAAGGATATTCAGGGAAGTGCTGGATAAATACATATTACCACAGGCCAGGGCCTATATGCCTGTGAAGAGCATGGAAGAGTTTGAAAGTACGGGCAATTATATACGGTATTCTTTGATGCCGATGACGGACATCCATCTTAAATCTGACAAATTCCCTGAACTGGCTGTGAACGGAAGCGAGCAGAATGTTTTTATATTCTCCGCCGTTGCATTTTTCATCCTGCTCATTGCCTGTATCAATTTCATGAACCTTTCAACGGCCAGGTCTGCCAACAGGGCAAAAGAAGTAGGTATCAGGAAAGTATTGGGCACAGAGAGGAGTACACTGATCAGGCAGTTTCTGACTGAATCCACACTGGTAGCATTTATTTCACTGCTGTTCGCACTGCTGATCACCCTGCTCATACTTCCTTTTTTCAACGATCTTTCCGGCAAGTCACTGACCATCAAAAGTCTTTTCCAGGCTGGATTTCTCCCAGTCCTGATCACTATTCCCCTGGTGGTTGGATTTTTGGCCGGAAGTTACCCGGCATTTTATCTTTCTTCTTTTCAGCCGATCACTGTACTAAAAGGAAAACTGGCCGGAGGATTCAAAAAAAGCAGTTTTCGCAGTGGGCTCGTGGTGGTTCAATTCACGGCAACCATCTTCCTGATCATTGCCACGATAGTTGTCTACAGCCAGTTGGATTATATTCAGACAAGGAAACTGGGTTTCAGTAAAGACCAGGTGCTGATGGTAGACAATGCTTATGTGTTGGGCGAACAGGCAGAGCCTTTTAAGCAGGAAGTGCTTAAGCTGTCAGGTGTTCAGATCGGCACATTGAGTTCTTTTCTTCCTGTATCGTCTTCTTCAAGAAGCGATAATACCTATTCCAAAGAAGCTGTGATGGATGCTACCAGTGGATTGAACATGCAAACCTGGGAGATCGATTACGATTATCTGAAAACGCTGGGGATGGAATTGGTTACCGGAAGGAATTTTTCAAAGGAATTTGGTACTGATTCCAATGCGGTGATCATAAACGAGACTACTGCGAAGATCCTGGGTTATCCAAATCCGGTGGGGAACAATATTTATTATTCATCAGATGGCAGTTCAGTAATGCCGCTGCATATCATAGGGGTGGTGAAGAACTTTAATTTCGAGTCACTTCATCATAATGTGGGCCCCCTTTGTTTCCGGTTGGGCAAGAGTACGGGCATTGCTTCATTCAAAGTCAGTGCAACTAATGTTAAAGAACTGGTGAACAAAGTAGAAACCACCTGGAAGAAAATGGCTCCCGGAATGCCCTTCAGCTACAGGTTCCTTGACGATGCTTTTGACAATATGTACAGGGCTGAGCAAAGGATGGGTAAACTGGCTCTCGGTTTTTCCATTCTGGCCATCGTGGTTGCCTGTATGGGGCTTTTCGGTTTGGCAACCTATGCAGCGGAACAAAGGATAAAGGAGATCGGGATCCGCAAAGTACTGGGTGCCTCAGTAAGTGGAATTGTGGAAATGCTTTCGGTAGATTTTATCAAGCTTGTGCTGGTGTCAGCATTGATCGCTTTCCCTATTGCATGGTGGGCAATGAATAAATGGTTGATGAATTTCGCCTATCGCATAGATATTTCCTGGTGGATATTCCTGGTTGCTGCAGCGGTTGCATTATTCATCGCATTGACAACGATCAGTTACCAGGCCATCAGGGCAGCGTTGATGAATCCGGTCAGAAGTTTGAGAACAGAATAAATAAATAGATATGGTGTTGAATCATTTAAAGGTAGCATGGAGAAATCTTGTCAAGAGCAAGGGGTATAGCCTGATCAATATCGGGGGACTTGCGGTTGGAATGGCGGTAGCGATGTTGATCGGTCTTTGGATCTGGGATGAGCTTTCCTTTGATAAATACCATAAGAACTATGATACCATTGCACAGGTGATGCAACACCAGACTTTCAATGGAGAAGTGGGTACCCAGAATTCGAATCCAGCAGTTTTGTCGGCCGAGATCAGGAGGAGATTTGGCTCAGATTTCAAGAATGTGCTGCAGTCTTCCTGGAACTTTGAACATACACTGGCGGTCGGCGATAAAAAACTTCTGAAGTCGGGCTCATTTTTCGAGAATGGCGTAGCTGATATGTTTTCGTTGAACATCCTGAAAGGCACAAAAGATGGGCTGAAAGATCCCTATTCGATCATGCTCGCTGAGTCTGTAGCCAAAGCATTTTTTGGTGATGCAGATCCTATCAATAAGATCATCAGGCTTGATAATAAAGCAGACCTCAAGGTCACGGGAGTTTATGAAGATCTTCCATATAATACTACCTTGAGAGAGGTCTATTACCTTCTTCCCTGGGAACTTTACCTGATCCGGGAACCCTGGATCAAATCCATGGAGAACCCCTGGGGCAGCAATTTCACTCAAACTTTCGCGCAGATCAATGATAACGCGGATATGGAAAAAATATCTGCTAAGATCAAAAACGTAAAACTCGATGCCGTTCAGCCGGATGAACGCAGGTATAATCCAACCATGTTCCTGCAGCCCATGAAGAAATGGCATTTGTATGGTGATTTCAAGAACGGCGTAAATATTGGAGGACGAATTCAATACGTTTGGCTGTTCGGGATCATAGGCGTCTTTGTTTTATTGCTGGCCTGTATCAATTTTATGAACCTCAGTACGGCGAGGTCTGAAAAACGGGCACGTGAAGTAGGCGTCCGTAAAGCGATCGGATCAGCCCGCTGGCAATTGATCACCCAATTCTTTTCCGAGTCTTTACTGGTAGTGATACTGGCATATATTATTTGCCTGGTGCTGGTAG
>JAHEFC010000574.1 GCA_024640385.1 Sphingobacteriales bacterium | reverse complement strand
CGGAACCGGTACCCGGCCAGGTAGCGGTGCCCCAACTGCTAAACCTGCCACGCCAACAGCCAGGCCTTCTGTAAAACCCAGTACCCAACCGAACAATGTTTTTGCTGACCGTGACGGAAACGTTTACCAGAGAGACAAAACCGGAAATATACAGCAGAATAAAGGCGGCAATAACTGGGCAAAACCATCAACGCCAACCAACAACATGTATAACCCTACCAACGACCGCAACCGCGGTACTAATAGGGCAACAAATTACCAGCAGGCAAGGCCTGCTTCAAGACCGGCGCCGTCCGCAAGACCAGCAGGCGGAGGAGGTATGAGAAGAAGATAGTTTTTGTGTGGTCTGTGGTTGTTATCACACGGGCGCAATCTTCTGATTGCGCCTTTTTTTATTATTTTCAAATATGCGCTTATGGCCCTTGCTCTTTCTACTACCATTTTCATCGTCTGCACAAACCATCAGGATTGAGGCAGGCACTGCAACATCCCCGGTATCGATCAATCTCAAGAAGCCCGGCAAAGGAGATTATGGTTTATACAATAAGATGAATGGAAAGACATATCCACTTCAATGGCTGGATGCCAATACGGCTATTTGCCTGGTTGATGAAAAATCCTCTGCTTCTTTAGAGCTTACTGTTCAAAAAATAAGCCAACCTAAAAATTCGGTTATCCTTACCAGTGATCAGAACGGAATATTGGTTAAATCGGGTGAAAACAAAGTCTTCTATTACCACTCCGCAACGTCCATGCCGCCCCCCGACAGTCCGGCATATTATCAACGCAGTGGATTCATTCATCCATTATACAGCCCTGCAGGCAAGATCCTGACCGATGATTTCCCGGTCACCCATGCCCATCAACATGCGATCTTCCACGCGTGGCCAGATACCAGGTTCCGTGGCAGTCATGTTGATTTCTGGAATCAATTCAAAAAAGAAGGAACGGTTCGCTCCAAAGGCATTATCAGTTCAACAGCAGGTCCGGTATTCGCTGAACTGGTGACCTTGCAGGAATATGTAAGTTTTCTGCATGGCGTGGTACTTTCAGAAAAATGGACCATACGCTGTTATGCAACGCGAGGCTGTTTTATTTTCGATATCAATATTGACCAGGAAAATCCAACTAAGGATACCCTTTACCTGGACAAATACATTTACGGTGGAATGGCATTCAGGGGTGCTGCCCAATGGGACCCTCAAAACAGAAACCAGTTTCAGAGCGGTTGGCATGTGGTCACCAATGATGGATTGAAAGACAGTCTTGCCAATAACTCTGCTGCAAAATGGGTGACCATATCAGGAAAGATCGACGGGATCAATGCATCTGTTACCGTGTTCGACCATCCATTGAATTTCAGGTTCCCCCAAAAGATCAGGGTGCATCCCGAAATGCCTTATTGGGCTTATTCACCGGTGATAGACGGTGCATTCCAGATCCCTCCGGAAGGTAAATACAGTGCGCGTTATCGATATTATATCAGTGACACAGTACCTGAAGAAGACCTATCAGAGAGACTTTTTGAGACATGGAGTAAACAGTGAGTGATTTGCTGCTTACTGCCAAATAATTCTTGTTACAGGAGGGTCAGCTCTACTATGGTATCCACGTCATCCAGACCAACACCATCCAGGTAAATGAATGTACCCTCAGGTTGTTGTTTAAACTTCACTTCTTTCTTGCCTCGATACAAAACTGATTTTTGGATTTTCTGTTTCAATTCAGGAATGAAAATAAATCCGGACTGCTCGGGCTTCTCCAGGATGTGCATATATATGGTTTTACCTTTTTGGGTAAATCCTCCCCAGCCCTTGACGGGAATTTCAGCTCCTCTTGTTTTATAAATGGTTTCACCATAGCTGTTCAGCCAATTGCCAATCTTTGCCAGGGTATCTGTGAACTCCGGCTGAATGGTCCCATCGGGCATGGGGCCAACATTCAACAGGAAATTTGAATTGTAACATGCCGCTTTTACCAGGTACTGGATCAGTTTCTTACTGGTTTTATAATTCCGGTCCGTAATATTGAATCCCCAACTGTCATTCATGGTTTCACAGGTCTCCAGGGGCAGTGTTGAAACGGCCTGACCGCCGAATCCTGTGGTATTATGACCGGGCAGGTCTTTTTCAAAAGCCTGGAAATCTTCACCCGGTATAGGCAATAAATGATG
>JAHEFC010000280.1 GCA_024640385.1 Sphingobacteriales bacterium | reverse complement strand
GAAAAACATGTTGATACGGGAATGGGTCTTGAGCGATTGGTTAGGGTTCTGCAGGGTAAAACTTCCAATTACGATACTGATATTTTCACCGGAACGATAGGGGAAGTGGAGAAGATAGTGGGGATCAAATACGGTTACAGCGATTCCAGGCGGGACATTGCCTTCAGGGTAATTGCAGATCATATCAGGGCCATAGCATTCACTATCGCCGATGGTCAGCTTCCTTCCAATACCGGTGCCGGATATGTGATCCGGAGGATCCTCAGAAGGGCAGTACGTTATTATTATACTTACCTCAACAGCAAAACGCCATTATTATATAAGCTGATGCCCCTACTGGCCGACCAGTTTGCACATGTTTTTCCTGAATTGAAACAACAGGTTGAATTTGTTGGCAAAGTGGTGCATGAAGAGGAAGAGTCTTTCCTGCGCACGCTGGATAAGGGATTGAAGAAGATGGATGAAGTGATGGCCGGCGGCGGGAAACTGATCGCGGGCGCTGCCGCATTTGAATTACTCGATACCTACGGCTTCCCGATAGACCTGACCAGGCTGATCGCAAAAGAAAAAGGTTACGAAGTGGATGAAGCAGGTTTTGAAAAAGAAATGCTGCAACAGAAAGAAAGAAGTCGTGCTGCAACGGCGTTGGAAACAGGCGACTGGACGCAGATTGCTGAAAACACCGCCGGCGGTTTTGTGGGGTACGATGACATTAATATAAAAACACAGGTTACCCGTTATCGTAAGGTGAGCGGAAAGGGCAAAGAGCAATACCAGCTTGTGCTTTCAAACACGCCTTTCTATGCTGAAAGCGGCGGGCAGGTCGGGGATACCGGGGTATTGGATTTTGCAGGGGAGTTGATCCATGTTACTGACACTAAGAAAGAGAATGACCTGATCATTCATTTCACGGATAAGCTGCCCTCTGATCTCAGTGTTGAGGTGGAAGCAAAAGTCAATGCAGAGCGCAGGCTGAACATCATGTATAACCATACGGCTACGCATCTGCTGCATGCCGCATTACGCAAGGTGCTTGGAAAACATGTTGCCCAAAAAGGCTCGTTGGTGAATGATGAATACCTGCGTTTTGATTTTTCGCATATCTCAAAAGTCACAGACGAAGAGCTAAGGGATATAGAATTCATAGTTAACGAAAAGATCAGGGCCAATATACCTGTAGTGATCAGGGAAATGAACAAGGAGGAGGCGCTGGCCATGGGTGCCATGGCATTGTTCGGAGAGAAATATGGGGACAAGGTGCGTGTGGTGATCATCGATCCTGAATACTCCGTTGAACTCTGCGGCGGAACCCATGTGATGCATACCGGAATGATCGGGCTTTTCCATATCTACGCCGAAACCGCTGTGGCTGCGGGCGTCAGGAGGATAGAAGCGCTGACTGGCCCCAAGGCGCTTCAATATCTTACTACCCAGATCTCCAAAGTGAAAGAAGTGGGTACTTTATTGAAAGCAGCGGATCCATTGAAGGCCATTGTAAAACTTATTGAAGAGAAAGCTGCCCTTGAAAAAAGACTGGAGCATTTGGAGAACCGGATGCTCGTGGGGATCAGGAATGAGTTGCTGCAAAAAGACGAGATCATCAATAATGTAAGCTTTATAGGTCAGGTGGTTGAAGTGCCCAATGCCGATGCTTTGAAAAAGATCTGTTTTGATCTTCGCAATAACCTCCATGATCACCTGGTTGTTCTGGCTGCCAATATTGGTGGTAAGCCATCAGTTGCTGTTGGCATATCAGACACGGTTGTAGCTGCCAGGCAGCTTGACGCCGGTAAGATCATTAAAGAAAAAGTGGCCCCTTTGATCAAAGGCGGCGGCGGGGGGCAGAAAAACCTCGCAACGGCTGGCGGACAGGATGCTTCGAAATTGAAAGAGGTGATAGAAGAAGTAAGAAAGCTGTTGGCCTAGGTTCTCCGGAGCTGGCTTTAGCGGAAATAAGACCAGCTTTTCCGCTCATAAAAATGAGCGGAAGGGAAATATTATTTCTCGCTATCTTCCTTTCACTAAAACAAAGACCAACTTATGGCAACATCAAGAGTATTGATCCTTCTGTCAGGAGTATTGCTTCTCCATTCATGCGCAACCCCGGAGAAAAAAATTGAACCCAGGGAACCTAAACAGTATACCAGGGAACAGCTGGGTAACAATATCGGAGTTTTTGCATCAGGCTATAATAGCGATGAAACAAAAGTGCTGATTTGTGATAACCGTACCGGTATTTACAATGCTTATCTTCTTAATATCAGTGACACCACCACAAGTGCCATTACTTCTTCCTCCAAAGAATCTTTCTTTACCGTTGATTTCCTGCCGGGTACAGACAAGGTCCTTTTCTCGCATGATGAAGGTGGCAATGAGAATGACCATCTTTACCTGAAAACCGGTAGTGATACAACGGCCAAAGACCTTACACCATGGGCGGGCAGCAAGAATAATTTCAATGGCTGGAGTGTTGATAAGAAATTCATGTATGTGAGCAGTAATCGCAGGGATGCAAAATTCTTTGACCTTTGGAAACTGGATACGGCGAACTGGAAGGCGGAATTACTCTATCGTAACGACTCCGGTTATGATGTATCCGGGATAAGCAGTACAGAAAGGTATTTAGGACTTATCAAATCAATAACCACAGATAAGAATGAATTCTACCTGTACGACAGGCAGAAGAAAACCACCACCAGGATCAGCAATGATCATGAAGCATCATGGTTCCCCGCTGCTATTGAAAAGAACGACAGCATCATGTATTATGTCACCAACGATGGGAATGAGTTTGCTTACCTGGTGAAATACAATATCAACTCCGGTAAGGCAGAAAAATATTATGAAGACAAATGGGATGTGGCTGGGATGTCGCTGAGTGAAAACGAAAAATATCATACCATCACAATAAATGAAGATGGAAAGAACAAAGTACTGTTGTTTGATCATGCAGGCAATGCCCCCATTGCATTTCCCGGCATCGCGGATGGAGATGTGCTGGGAGTGCAGATCTCCATGTCTGAGAAAAACATGCTGATCACAGTGGGAAGCAGTACCAGCCCGGCTGATATCTACACCTATAATTTTGACAGCAAGGAACTCAAACAACTGACTTCATCATTGAATAAAGATGTTGACCGAAACGACCTGGCTAAAGCCGAGGTGGTCAGGTACAAGTCGTTTGACGGGAAAGATATTCCTGCTATTTATTACAAACCGCTCAATGCGAGCAAGGAGAATAAAGTTGGCGCGCTGGTATTTGTGCATGGCGGTCCTGGTGGCCAGAGCCGGGTGGGTTATTCGAACACCATTCAATACCTGGTCAATCACGGGTATGCAGTATTGGCTGTAAATAACAGAGGCAGCAGTGGTTACGGCAAAACTTTCTATAAGATGGATAACAAGGACCATGGAAATGGAGACCTTAAAGACTGTGTGTGGGGAAAGAAATGGCTGACCACACAGGATTATATTGATACCAATGCCATTGCCATTATGGGAGGAAGTTATGGTGGTAATATGGTATTGAATGCTCTGGCCAAGCATCCTGATGAATTCAAGGCTGGTGTGAACATATTCGGTGTTGCCAACTGGCTGAGAACTTTGAGAAACATACCTCCTTATTGGGAAAGTTTCAGGAAGGCGCTTTATGATGAAATGGGGGATCCCAATACGGCTGATAGTGTTCACCTGAAAGACGCGTCACCTTTGTATAATTACCAGAAGATCAACAAACCTTTGCTTGTATTGCAGGGTGCCAATGATGTACGTGTGCTGAAAGTAGAGAGTGATGAAATAGTTGAAGGAGTCAAGAAAAATGGCGTGCCGGTGGAATATGTGTTATTCCCTGATGAGGGGCATGGCTTTGTGAAAAAGCAAAACCAGATCGAGGCGGATGAAAAGACATTGAAGTTTCTGGATAAATATGTGCGTCCTAAACCTGTTAAGATGAATTAAAATAGCAGGTGGCAGGTTCCAGGTTGCGGGTGGCAGAAATTTTTACTGCCACCTGCAGCGTGGAACCTGCCACTTCCTATTCTCTCCCATTCGTCCTCAATAGATACCATTCCAACTCTCAAAAGGGCTTTAACAAAATTTTGTGCGAAAACCTTCGTAGGAATCTGAATTTGCATTAGATTTGACCTACTAAACATTTCGTACATTAAAATTCGCAGTATGAACCGCATATTTATCGCCGCGCTTTTGGCCTTGTTTGTAACGGGTATAGTCAATGGTCAGCAGAAGGAAAAATCGAAGTCCAGCCAGGATGTGATCATCAGGAAGAATGGGAACAGCGATGAGAAAATGACCATAGTCATTGATGGTGACAAAGTGACTATCAATGGAAAGCCGATCACGGAATATCAGGGCGATGATATTGTGATCAAAAAAAGGGCACTCGAGGAAGCCATGGTTCCTTTAGCCAAAGCGATGCCAAGGATAAGGATCGCAACGGCTCCGCGGGTGGCAGGTGAGGACTTCGATTTCAACTTCCAGTTTGACGAGGATTTTGCGAAGGAATGGGAAAAGGAATTTGAAAAAGGATTCAGGGTTGAATCAGACAGGAAACCGCAGGCTGTGCTTGGCGTAGTGACGGAGAAGGCAGACAAAGGGTTGAAGTTGGCAGACATTTCTGACGGTTCGGCGGCAGAGAAGGCAGGATTGAAAGAGGGGGACATCCTCACTAAATTCGCCGGTGTAGCCGTGAATGATCCTGAGAAACTGAGGGAGTTGGTACGAACCCGTAAGCCTGAGGAAGAAGTGGAGATCAGTTATATCAAAGCCGGCGAGAAAAAAGAGCGCAAACTGAAGGTTAAGCTTGGCAGTTTTACACCGGAGTCCAGTGTATTTGTAACCTCGCCACGGGTTCCACGGCCACCGCGCCCACCACGCCCACCAAGGCCTCCTTATCCCGGAGATATTTACCTGGAAGCACCCCACCCACCCATGATCATGGAAACTCCATTTGGAGCAGAGGGATTCACTTATAATTATGGCGGCAGGCCGCAACTGGGTGTACGAATCCAGGATACAGATGACTCATCCGGTGTTAAGGTACTTGATGTTTATGATGGCTCATTAGCAGCGACAGCAGGCATTAAAGAATCGGACATTATCGTGAATATTGACGGCAAGCGGGTGAAAGATACTGATGAAGCCCGGGATGCCTTACAGGCTGCCAGGGAGAAATCATCTTACCCGATCGTATTGAACAGGGGTGGGCAGGTGATGAATATAGAGATCAGGATTCCCAAAAAGCTTAAGAAGACAGACCTCTGAGAAACCCAGAGACGCAGAGAGGGACACGGAGACGCAGAGGATTCTGCGTCTTTGCGTCCCTCTCCGTGTCTCCGTGTCCCCCTCTGTGTCTCTGCGTTTATTCGTAGATTTGCCCCTCATGAGTGAACAGTCAAAATACGAGTTAGTGGTAGGTCTGGAGGTGCACGCTCAATTACTTACCCGAAGCAAATTATTCTCTGGTGATGCCAATGCATTTGGATCGGATCCCAATACCCATGTGAGTCCCATTATCCTTGGTCATCCGGGTACTTTACCCAAAATGAACGAGGAGGCCATCGGTCATGCTGTAAAGATGGGATTGGTATGTGGTTCTGAGATCGCGCGCAACAAT
>JAHEFC010000573.1 GCA_024640385.1 Sphingobacteriales bacterium | reverse complement strand
CGACCAGCCGGTAACAGGTTCTGCCGTTTGGGCCATTTCAAGTGTTTCGAATTTGACTGGCGCACTGGATTTGGCTTGTGCTCCGGCTGCATCTTTGCTGGTGAGTGTCATTTCTTTTTCTGCCTCAGCTTTGGCAGGGGCAGCCTGCATTTTTTTTGCAACGGGTGTTTCCGACTTGTTTAACTCCGGATCTGCAGTGGCAACAGGAGGATTGATTGTTTTTTCCGTAGGGGCCGTTTTTTCAACAGACGTACCTTTTTTGGATGCCGCAATAGCTGGCTCCGGTGATATTTTAGTTTCAGCTGGCGCCTGATCTGCCGGTGCAACGGTTTCCCCTGGGGAAGTTGACGCAGATGCAGATGAAGCACCTGAATCCTGGGAAGCTGCAGGTACTGTTTCTTCAAGTTTCACGATCTGGGGTGCATCAGCGTCCCTGAAGAACAACCATGCTGCAAATGAAATACTGATCAACAATGCGGCGGCTGCAATTACTGTAAAGCGGTTTACTTTCACGGTTTTTTGTTTAGTTCGTTCCGAAAGGCCTGTTTTCAATGCCTTAAGATCTGCATCCAGATCGGGCTGCATCTCCCTGAACCCTTCAATGGCATCCGCCAGGAAAGGATCTTCAAGCGCAGCTTTTTCCAGGGCATGCATTTCTGCAGCATTCATCTTTCCATTGATGTACCGTTGGATCTCTTCAGCACTGTAATGATATGTAGGGCCTTCTTTCAATGTAAATTTGATTTTTTATCCATGCAGATCTTGAGATTCCTCCTGCCGTTCTGGATATGACTCCGGACGAGGTTCCATTCAATGCCTGTTATTTCGGTGATCTCATTATAGCATTTGTTTTCAAGGTAGAATAATCTCACTGTCCGTTGTTGTTCATCAGTGAGTTTTCCCAGGCAATCTTCAAGGTCCGTCAGATGCTTCTCCTTCTCCATTACGCCATTAAGATGTATTTCTTCTTCCGATTGCATAAGCGAGATGGGAATTTCCGTGGTCCGGGTCCTGGATTCCTTCCTCAGCTGCATAAGGCAGTGGTTTTTAGACACCACGAACAGCCAGCCCCGGAAATTATCCACCTGGTGTGTGCGTAGTTTGGTTATCAGTTCTTCGAAAATATTCATCACGGCATCTTTGGCAGCCTCTGGATCTTTGAGGTATTTGAGGCAGGTACCATAAACCAGGTGCATATAACGTTCATATAATACTCCAAGGATCTCATTGTCATGCGTTTTTTTATAACGATCAATGAGTTCCTGGTCTGAATGATCTCCTCCCTGTATGGATACTAGTTCGTGCATCGGGATGGAAAATTATCTTTTTTGGATAACACCTGTGTAAAAATAGCAATAGCTGCATCCTTTTCAAAAAAGCTTATGCGATCAGTCATCACACTCCTGTTTGTGATATTATCACTGCAGGCATTTATCAATCCGAAAGTAAAAGTATCAGGTTATGTGTTCGACCAGTCAAACAAGCCTCTTGAAGGGGTTACGGTGAAGGTCATTGCTTCAAACCTTCTGACTGTTACGGACTCAAAAGGATATTTCTCCATTAGTGCCAATGAAAATGAGGCACTTGCATTGTCGATCAGTTGTCCAGGATACGAAACCAAAGAGATCCTGGCTGTGGCTGACAAGCCGGTATCCATAAAACTTAAACGGCTGCCTCCTAAGAAGATCGACCCGATCGCCAGGGAAGCAAAACCGGAGGAATCGACAGCTTCCCGGAAATATGAAATATCTGCCCAGGCAGACCAGTATTCCAATCAAAGAATTATGACCAGCCCTGCCAATCGCGGACGCCCCGGCAATTTTGGCATCATTGACGATGGCTATAACAGGGAAGGGTACGACCATATCCAGGAGAATGGATTCAGGGCGGTAAAACAGGAGCCACTATCAACTTTTTCGATCGATGTTGATGGCGCATCGTACAGTAATATCCGGAGATTCCTCACCAATAACATGCTTCCTCCGGCCGGCGCAGTGCGTGTGGAAGAGATGATCAATTATTTTCAATACGGTTACGCACAACCGAAAAAGAATGACCCTTTCGCTGTTCATGCAGAAATAGCAGATTGCCCCTGGAATAGCAGGCATAAGCTGGTTTTGGTGGGCCTGCAGGGAAGAACCATGCCCGTGGAGGATCTGCCTTCATCCAACCTCACC
>JAHEFC010000032.1 GCA_024640385.1 Sphingobacteriales bacterium | reverse complement strand
TGGGTTCTCCTACCCTCACACAGCCATGACTGAAGGCCCGGTTATCTTCTTTAAACAGGCTCTTCGACGGAGTGTCGTGGAGATAAATGTTGTTCGAATTGGGGAAAATGAATTTGACCAGCCCCAGGGAGTTTGAAGAGCCTGGTTTTTGACGCACATTGCCACCATTCCATTCCATGTTATGCGACGCAAGATAATTGGGATTTCTGCTCATACCCGGCCTCACCTCCTTGGAAATAATACTCGGAGGAACATACCAGTAAGGGCTGAAAACAACATGCCGTATATCCCCGCTGAAAATGACAGTTTTATTCATAGGTTTACCAACCACAACATTGCAGTCCCAGGTATCAGTGCCATTTTCAAAATAGTGCAGTCTGAACTCAGGAATATTCACGAAAATGAACTCCCCTTCCACCGGGATCTTTGGCATCCAGCGAAAACGTTCAAGATTCGTAAGCATCTGCTCGATTCTCTTACGTAAGGGAACGTTTAAAGATGCTGCCATTTCACTGGTCACCAGGGAATCCTGCTTCAAACCCAGTGTTTTTTTACAATGATTTACTCCAATACTCAGATCCCTGTCATATACATTGTTCCCTTCAGGCGACTTGATGAACCCGTACATATACAATCGTTTTCTCAGGAGAGGAATTGCTGAAGATGAATCACCGGGACGCAGTGATTTTATCACAGCTATCGCCGGCAAAGGTTCCGGGTTGTTTTTCGCAATATCCCTGTAGCGTTTCAGCTCCTTACGTAAGGCCAGGTAGTACCTGTTCATTATAGTTTGCTCTATCTGGTCATAATCAGCCCCGGAAATGGATTGTTCCAATAGTTGGTCATAGTTCAATTGCTTACGAGGAAGATACCATTGGACACCCTCCTGGCTTCCGGGCAGGCGCTGGCCGAATTTTACTTTTACATAATGGAAATATTGCCCCGTCAACAGCAATTCAGAAGTAATGTCCGGCTTCAGATGATTGAAATCTTCAGGATGATCATCATAATGAAATAATTTCTGAAGTGTATCACGATATGGGATCTTCATCGGTAAACCAATGGAATCGGTTTCCTGCAAATGTGCCAAAATCACTTCTGCCTGTTCAATCAATCCCTCTTTCTGGTACCAGGCATAATTATATGACCTGCCCGAGTAGAAATTTTCATACGCATTAGAAAACTCTTTGAACTCGGGGAACTTGGTCAGAAACTGACCTATCAGGGTGCTGTCAAAAACAATCCCGGACAAGGAATGACTGATGCCAGGCAAAACGGTATCTGCACTGACCAAATCAGCTTTGACCTGCTCTTTTACTATACTATCATCCGTATTACCCTGACAACGGATCAATAAAAAAGAAAACAGGCAAGCGAACAAAGACATTCTGAATAAGAACATGTTAGCAGGTTTTGAATATTATACCCTCCAAAGAAAAAAAATAATCCTTTTATATTAAGTCCTGCAGCAACAAAGGTTGAGTCAAATTATTTTACCTTTGAGTTGATTGAAGAGTGGAAATGGCGTTGGTCAACTTATTCAGTCATCTTGTCATTAAACAGAGACCGTTTACATAATCTGAATTACATGAAGACACCGGACTTTTTTTCAGCAGTTTATCTTTGCAATAAAATAACCGGAAAGTCAGTTCCATCCCGTTTACAAATTCATCTCTTCTTAAAAATACATCCTTACAAAAATTTTGATCATGAAGAAATACCTCGTCTTAGTCCTCCTGTTTACTATCAACAGCGCTATTGCGCAAAATAAGATCGTTAAAGAACATTATACAGTGAGCGGCGGCTTACTGGGCGCTGCTAACTTTACAAAGTTCCGCATTGCTGATAATGACAACCTGGATTACAATTACAAAACAGGCTGGGGTGCCGGCGGCTGGCTGAATATCCCCTTAAGTAATGGCATATCACTGGAACCTCAGCTGGTATACAACTCCTATGCGTATTATACTGACGCTTCAACAGCATTTCTGAAAGATGTAAAAGCCACCTATTTTTCAGTCCCCCTGCTGTTGAAATTTCACGTCGGGAAAAAATTTGCGATCGTAGCTGGCCCCCAGTTCGATTTCCTTTCCGGCCTGACTGATGACAACAATAACAATACAAAAAGTGACCTCACCAGCACCAGCATAGCAGGGAATATAGGTTTTGAATTATTCCCCCATGCCCGCGTAGTTCCTTATGCCCGCTATATCCATGGCTTCACCAATATGGATAATACTGACAACCCTAATACAGTAGGCAAATACTATAATACGAACATCCAGGTGGGCCTGAAACTTCGCCTCTTCGGCAAACATGTTCTTGCTGATTCTGATGGCGATGGCATCCTCGACAAAGACGATAAATGTCCTGCAGTTGTTGGCCTTGCCCGCTACCAGGGTTGCCCAATACCTGATACCGATAGTGATGGCATTAACGACGAAGAAGACAAATGCCCAACTGTGGCAGGTCTGGCAAAATACCAGGGTTGCCCGATTCCTGACAAGGACAAAGACGGTATAAATGATGAAGAAGACAAGTGCCCGGATGTTCCTGGATTGCCTAAGTATGCCGGATGTCCGATACCAGACACTGACAAAGACGGTGTCAATGATGAAGAAGACAAATGCCCACAGGTTCCGGGTCTTGCTAAATACCAGGGTTGTCCTATACCTGATACAGACGGTGATGGCATTAACGACGAAGAAGATAAGTGCCCAACCATTGCTGGTACTGCTGAAAATGGCGGTTGCCCTGCAATTAATATCAAAGCTGCCAACGTACAATTTGTTTCCGGAAGCGCAACACTTACGTCAGGTGCTAAGAACGAGTTGAACAAATTGGCTAAGATCCTGAATGAGGATTATAAGGATATCAAGATGAACATTGCAGGTCATACTGACAATACTGGCAAACCTGAAAAGAACCAGGAACTTTCAGTGCAGCGCGCTGAATCTGTTAAAACTTACCTGGTAAGCAAGGGTGTAAATGGTGACAGACTGACTGCAACCGGTTATGGTCAGGATCAACCGATCGCTGATAATACAACTACAGGCGGAAAAGCAAAGAACAGGCGTGTTGAATTTAAAGTGAGTCAATAAACATAAGTGCCGGGGAGAAAATCTGATATATGTCAGTAATGATTTGAATCCCCGGCACTCCTTTAATCAGTAAATTTACAGTCTAAAATTTTTCACGATGAAATATCTCATATTTTTTATAGCAGCCATTTTTTTTGTGGCAACATCAGCAGATGCCCAGGTGATCAATGTTCCCAAAAAATCACAAAATCATTTTGGCAAAAAATATCCGAATGCAAAAGAAGTGAACTGGGCCAATAACGTTACCGACTACCAGGTAAAATTCAAAGATGAAAATGGCACCCAGCGTGCATATTATCATATGGATGGAACCTGGAATTTTACTGAATTGTACATAGACAGGTCCAAGGTACCGGCAGACGTGAATACCAGCTTGTCCAAGAGCAGGTTTTCAGATTGGGCTGTGGGCTCCTGCGCCCTCGTGGAAAATAACAAAGGACAAAAATTATACAGGCTGGAAATGAAAAAAGGGATTGAGAAGAAATTTGTTTTTTACGACAAGAACGGAAAAGAAATAAAAACTGCGGCAACTACCTGATCTGAGTTTTTTCAGTCCAATATTTCAAGAAGGTAATGAAGATGATAATTTTCATTACCTTTTTGACTTTTAAACCCCTAAAACTCACTTATGGCTAAACTCATTCTTCTTGCCCTGACCTTAACAACCATTGCCTGTAACACGCCAAAGCAGGAACCGGCAACAGCCACACCTGAATCCACTCCTGCTGCCACTGCCCATGAATATTCTGTCAAGTCGAGGTACTCTTCAGACTGGCAGCTGAGCGACCCCCAGCAAGGAGAGATCGTCATTGCTTTATGGAGGCATTTTGATAACAATACCCTGGACAGCGCCAGGGCTTATTTTGCAGATTCATTCTATATGGAGACCCCGGCATTCACCGGAAAGCTCCAGGCTGATTCTGCCCTGGCCGGAGCCAAAGCAGACAGGGCCCAGTTTTCAGCGCTGAAAACGGAGATCGACGCCATTATCCCCCTGAAAACCAAAGATCATCCGGACGAAAGCCTGGTGTCCATATGGGGCGAAGAGATCGGCACCATGGGCGGCAAAGAGATCAAAAGGAAAGTGAACGAAGTATGGGGATTTGACAAAAACGGGAAGGTCAGCTGGATGCTGCGCTACGAAGGACGAAAATAAGTGTGTTAGCCGGTTAGATGTTTAGCCGGTTAGCATCAGAGTGATAGTGAAAGAGCATTAAATTTCTTTAATGCTCTTTTATTTTTTTATCCTCTCAAACTCATCAGATCCAGGGACCAAATAACTATCCGTAAATAACCTAAATTCCCTATCTTTGGAATAGTTGTTTAACTAACTAATTGAATTGCTCATCATATGAAAAGGACAATCAGGAAAGTTGCGGTTCTCGGATCGGGAGTTATGGGATCAAGAATAGCCTGTCATTTTGCAGGAATCGGTCTCCAGGTGATCTTGCTGGATATAGTGCCCAATGATGCAAAAGAATCAAAGGATCTGAAAGCCAGGAACAAGCTGGTCAATGACGCCCTGCAGGCAGCGATAAAAAGCAACCCCTCTCCTGTTTATACCAAAGATGTGATCAAGCGGATCACCACCGGCAATTTTGACGATAACATGAAAGACATTGCCAGCTGCGACTGGGTGATCGAAGTAGTTGTTGAAAGGCTGGACATTAAGAAACTTGTTTTCGATCAGGTGGAGCAATTCCGTAAACCAGGTACACTGATCACTTCCAATACATCGGGCATCCCTATTCATATGATGGCTGAGGGCCGATCCGATGACTTCAAAAAACATTTCTGTGGAACACATTTCTTCAATCCTCCCCGTTACCTGAGATTGCTTGAGATCATTCCAACACCCTATACTGATCCCGGGATCGTTGAGTTCCTGATGCATTATGGCGACCTCTATCTTGGTAAAACAACTGTTTTATGTAAAGACACTCCTGCTTTCATTGCAAACAGGATAGGTGTATATGGTATCATGGCCATATTTGGACTGGTTGATAAAATGGGACTGTCTATAGACGAAGTGGATGCATTGACCGGCCCGATCATCGGCCGCCCGAAATCAGCCACCTTCCGTACAGCAGATGTGGTGGGTATAGATACCATGGTCAAAGTGGCAAAAGGAGTATACGATAACCGTCCAAACGATGAAGCCCGCGAAGCATTCGTGATCCCTGCCTGGCTGCAAAAAATGGTAGACAATAACTGGCTGGGTGATAAAACTGGACAGGGGTTTTTCAAGAAGGTAAAATCAGGTGGCCAGAGCGAGATCCTCACGCTGGACCTGAAAACCATGGAATATGGAGCGCGTAATAAACCGAAGTTTGCCACTGTGGAGGCGGCAAAACCTCTTGACGACCTGAAGCAAAGGATCAAAGCACTCTGCAGCGGTAGCGACAAAGCGGGTGAATTCTACCGTCATTTCCATTATGGATTATTCTCGTATATCAGTCACCGTTATCCTGAGATCTCAGATGAACTGTACCGTGTAGACGATGCGATGATGGCCGGTTTTGGCTGGGAGATCGGCGCCTATGAAAGCTGGGATGTACTGGGATTGGCAAAGACGGTGGAGAATATGAAGAAGGCAAGTTATGCGGTTTCACCATGGGTGGAAGACATGATCGCTAAGGGCCATACTTCTTTCTATAAAGTGGAGAACGGAAATAAAGTTTGTTACTCGCCGGCCACAGGTACCTATGTAACCACAGTGGCGAAAGGCCAGGAATCTGCTTTTATAGTGATGAAGAATTTTGCCGGGCAGTCGGTCTGGAAGAACAGTGCCTGCAATACTTATCACCTGGGAGATGATGTATTGGGTTTAGAGTGGAATACAAAAATGGGGAGCATTGGCGGAGAAGTGCTTGAAGGCATTCAGAAATCCATTTCGCTGGCCGAAGAAAAATATAAGGGACTTGTTATTGCGAACAGCACACAGAATTTTTCAGCAGGCGCGAATGTGGGCATGATCTTCATGCTGGCTATTGAACAGGAGTTCGATGAACTGGATATGGCCATCAGGATGTTCCAGAATACCATGACCAGGGCCCGTTTTTCTTCTGTACCGGTAGTGGTGGCACCCCATGCGCTGACGCTGGGCGGTGCCTGTGAGCTGAGTTTGCATGCAGACAAAGTATGTGCGGCTGCGGAAACCTATATAGGCCTGGTTGAAATGGGAGTAGGACTTATTCCCGGTGGCGGCGGAACAAAGGAATTTGTGCTGCGTGCTGCAGATGAAATGCATGAAGACGAGCCGGAAACCATAACATTAAAGAACAGGTTCCTCACAATAGCCACGGCAAAGGTGGCCACATCGGCCAAAGAAGGATTTGAACTGGGCATATTGCGCAAGGGGCTTGACGAAGTGGTAATGAACCAGGACCGCAGGATCGCTGAAGCCAAGAGATCAGTTATCGAAATGTATGACAGCGGATACGTCACTCCTGTGCAGCGCAAAGATGTCAAAGTGCTCGGTCGCCAGGCCCTGGGTGCCCTCTATGCCGGTATCAACGGCATGTGGCGGGGCGGTTATGCTACTGATCACGATTCCCTGGTGGGCCGAAAGCTTGCTTATGTCATGTGCGGTGGTGATCTCAGCGAACCAACCCTGGTATCTGAACAATACCTGCTTGACCTGGAACGCGAAGCATTCCTTTCACTCTGTGGCGAGCGCAAAACCCTGGAGCGGATCCAAAGTGTCCTGAAAGGTGGCAAACCAGTCAGGAACTAAGAGACCTCTGTGTTCTCTGCGTCAGCCTCTGTGTATCTTGTCAAGAAATTGCGACCTTTGCCATAACATGAACATCATATCAAGGAAGACGAGGTTCTACCTGCTTTCTTTCATCAAGCATGATTTCAAAGCTAGTATCACTGTATTTTTTGTAGCCCTTCCTCTTTGCCTGGGCATATCCCTGGCCTCCAATGCCCCGGTATATGCCGGCATCGTTGCCGGTATCATTGGCGGTGTCATCGTATCGCTGATCAGCAAGTCATCTCTAAGTGTAAGCGGACCCGCCGCGGGTCTTACAGCGATCTGTGCAGCCGCCATCGTTGAATTCGGCAGCATTGAAATGTTCTTTCTTGCTGTGGCTGTAGCCGGTCTTTTACAGATCCTCCTGGGTGTATTCAGGCTGGGGGGCTTTACACATTTCATTCCTTCCTCCGTGATCAAAGGCATGCTTGCAGCAATTGGCATCATACTTATTTCTAAACAGGTTCCGTTATTGATCGGGTACGACCGCCCTGATTTCTGGACCAACCAGCTCTTCAATATCCTCACCTTCAATCACAGTTTTGAAAACGGGAGTTTTTTTCAGATCATTTCTCCCGGAGCCGTTACTATTGCCCTGCTCACTTACGGAGTCCTGTTCTTATGGAATAAATACCTCGTTAAAAAAATACCCTTTCTTCCCACATCTTTTGTTATAGTACTTACAGGCGCTTTGCTGGCATTCCTGTTTCAGCAATTTATTCCATTTTTCCAGCTGAAGCCTACCCAGTATGTGCATGTTCCCCATGATGTGTTTTCACAGATGAGGCTCCCCAATGTGCAGGCTGTTTTCAGTAACACCGCCATTTGGAAAAATGCCGTGTTGATCTGTTTTGTAGCTACCCTTGAAACACTATTAAGTATTGAAGCCATTGATAAAATAGATCCATATAACAGGATAACTCCCCAGAACAGGGAACTGATCGCCCAGGGCACGGGAAACTTTATCAGCGGGCTTGTGGGAGGTCTTCCCATCACCGCGGTGATTGTAAGAAGCTCAGCCAATGCGGAAGCCGGGGCCAAAACAAAACTATCATCAGTTACACATGGCATCTGGCTCTTACTGGCCATCCTGGTAGCCATCCCGCTGATCAACCTGATACCCTATACTGTGCTGGCCCTGATACTCATCCGAACCGGTTATAACCTCGCGAAACCTAAAATGATCATGGGTGTATACAGGCAGGGAAGAGAACAGTTCATGCCATTCATAATAACCATTGTCTCCATACTGTTCACTGACCTCCTGATAGGTGTGGTCATTGGTTTCATCTACTCGATCTATTTCCTGATCAAACACACCTACCGCGCAGGATATACCATCAAAGAAAAACACGATGGCCATATTGCCCATATTGTTATTGACCTGGCCCTGAATGTAAGCTTTCTGAATAAGAAAAGATTTGTGGAAATGCTTGACAAGATCCCTGAATATTCCATTGTGGATATCAACGGTTCAGACAGTGTATATATTGACCACGATATACTGGAGATCTTCCACGACTTCAGGTCCAAGGCCCATATCAAACACATACAACTGAATTTGAAAGATATCCCTGATGTAGAGACCATTGAACTGCATTAAAAAGATGAAGATCTGTAAAAACTGCGGCAAGAAGTCAGACGGAACATACTGCAGCAATTGCGGGCAAAAAATGGCTTTGGAAAGAATAAGCCTCCATTACGTGCTTCATGAAATATTTCATTTTTTCACCCACCTTGAAAAAGGGTTTCTTTTTACCACGGTCCGCTTGCTGACCAATCCGGGCGATACGATCATAAATTACGTGGAAGGGAAACGAAAACCTTACCAGCCACCGGTTTCCTATTTCCTGGTCTGGATAACGATCTACCTGCTGTCGCTCTATGGCCTGGAAAAAATATTCGGAGAAAACAGGGTGATCGACTATGAAGATTATTTCGGCCCGGGTGCCTCCACAAGATATGCGATAAGCCACCTGAGTCTCGTGCTTACCACGGTAGCTCCATTTCAGGCTTTGTATATATACCTGTTTGCAACCAGGCCTCAACTGAACTATTTCGAGACCCTTGTAGCTGTCATATACGGCCTGGGGACCATTATAGCGCTGCAGTTCCTTTTTGTAGTGATGGCATTGCTGAACTATCTTATTTCCGTCCATGCTGTTCCGCTGATCTATTCGGATATTTTTAAAATAGGGTACATTATCTGGATGATATTCAGTCTTGCTAAACACTTCCCAATCAGGTTCAAGCTGGCAAAATTTATACTGATCATCGTGCTGATGTTTGGAACATTCACATTATGGAGAACAGCCCTTTTACCCTGGCTGCTTGATTGGCTTCATATTGTACATTGAAGCCGTTTCGATTTCATACCAAATTCGCCATTTTGATTTATTTTCAAAACATGAAAACGATCTTATTAGTAGTAACATTTACCAGTCTCTGTTTGGCAGGATTCTCACAGGATGTGAAGATCACTCCCGCAATAAAAAAAGCCATGGAGGCTATCGACACCGCTGAATATAAGTCACATATTGTATACCTGGCTGACGATGCCTTAAGGGGCAGGTCCCCTGGCACAGAAGGCTATCGGATGGCGGTGGATTATGTGATCGAAGAATTCAAAAAAATGGGCGTTGTCCCTGCGGGAGACAATGGCGTATTCACGCAGAAATTCAATATCAGGAAATCAACGCTGGAAGCCGGGTCTGTAAAATTGCTGCTCAGTGATAACAACGGCAATACCGATTCATTATTCAGGACCGACCTTACCCTTTCTCCGCATCCGTTTAAGTCATCCGTTGACATTAGTGATGCCCCGTTGGTATTTGCAGGGTATGGGGTGGATATTCCGGGCAAACATTCCGATTACCAGAACATAGATGTAAAGGGCAAGATCGTGGTGGTATTGCGCACCGCACCGGATGGACTTTCCTCAACTTATGCCGCTCATTTTGGAAACCTGGGCTATAAGATGGCAGTTGCCAGGTCAAAAGGTGCCATTGGACTCATTGTGGCATACCCTGTTCCCCAGGCATTGCCGCCTTCAGGTGGTACCCTGAGCAATGCCATCAATCCCGAAAAAACTGAAGCCTATGGCAGCAGGTATATCGGCGATGTGGATGTATTTATAACAGGTTCTTATAATTTTCTGCGTACGCTTTTCCTGAATTCAGGAAAAAACTTTGACGAGGTGATCGCAGCATTGAGATCCGGTAGGGCGCAGAGTTTTGACATCGGTAAAAAACTATCTGTGCATTACAATTCCAAACATAGTGATATCGAAACCTGGAATGTGGTGGGAATGATACCCGGCACAGACCCCATGCTGAAAAATGAATATGTGGTACATACGGCGCATCTGGATCATGTTGGCATTGGCCGGCCTGTAAATGGCGACTCCATATATAATGGCGCACACGATAATGCGTCGGGTGTTGCATCACTATTGGAGATCGCGAGGCTTTATAAAAAATCAGGGGTCAAACCCAAACGTTCCGTACTCATCACCATGGTATCAGGAGAAGAGTCTGGCTTACTGGGATCTGCCTATTTTGCGTCAAATCCTTCCGTTCCAAAAAACGCCATCGTGGCCAATGTGAATACGGATATGCCTACCATCATTGCGCCATTGTTGTCCATAGTGCCATTGGGGGCCGCCCATTCCACCATGATGAAGCATGTGAAGTTTGCCGCCAATACACTGAAGCTGGACATTGAAGAAGACCCCGAACCGGAACAGAATTTTTTTGTCAGGAGCGACCAATATAGTTTTGTCAGGCAGCATATTCCGGCCGTCAATTGCAAGTATGGAAATAAAACCAATGTGCCGGGCTTTGATCTCAGGGAATATGTAAAACAGTGGAGAGCCAAATATTATCACAAACCACAGGACCAGTTGGACGGAGGTATTTTCCTTTATTCGGCTGCACAGACCTATATCAGGCTTAATTTCCTGATCAGCTATTCGGTTTCTATGGATAAAGAAAGGCCATCATGGAACCAAGGCGAACTGTTTTAACCGTTCATAATATTAAAAGGTGAAATGCTGTTTGCAGTGTTTATCTTAACCACAAATTGTTAATGTGCCGGTACTTCAATTACAACAGGTTGAGAAATCTTATGGGCAGATAAAGGCTTTGAAAGGCGTTTCATTTGAAGTTCCTGAGGGATCGGTATATGGGATCCTGGGGCCTAATGGCTCGGGCAAAACCACCCTGCTCAGTATTATACTCGATGTTTTAAAAGCCGATAATGGAGACTATAAATGGTTCGGTGAACCAGGGTCGCCAGAGATCCGCAAGCAGATCGGCTCATTGCTTGAGACCCCGAATTTTTATCATTACCTCTCAGGTATTAATAATCTCCGGGTCACCCAAAGTATCAGTGAACGCGGATCTCTACAAAGCATTGAAGAAGTATTGAAAAAAGTGAAGCTTTCAGAACGGAAAAACAGTAGGTTTTCGAGTTACAGTCTCGGCATGAAACAAAGGCTGGCTATAGGAGCTGCCCTGCTTGGTAACCCCCGGGTGCTGGTTCTTGATGAACCAACCAATGGACTCGACCCGGTTGGCATTGCAGAAATGCGGGAACTGATCAAAGAACTGCATAAACAGGGACACACCATTATCATAGCCTCCCACCTGCTCGATGAAGTTGAAAAAGTATGCACCCATGTAGCCATATTAAAAACAGGTGAACTCCTGATCAGCGGCACGGTGGATGAAGTACTTACAGATGAAGATATTATTGAAATTGGCGCCGAAGATGATGAGTCATTGACCAGGATATTGGAGGATTTCCAGGGACATACAAAACTGAAAAAAGAGGGAGATTATTTTCACATCTTCTTTGAAAAAGGAACGGCCAGGCCAGAAGAGATCAATGCATTCTGCTTCAGTAAAGGTGTCAGGCTGTCACATCTTGTGTTCAGGAAACAGAGACTGGAAGCGAAATTTTTTGAACTAACGGGAAATTGATATGCTGAAGATATTACGCACTGAATGGCTGAAGATCAGGAATTACTGGGCGTTCTGGCTTGTGATGCTGATGACGGCAGCCGCTTATCCGGGTGTCAACTATTTGTTCTGGCACGAATACCAGGACCTGACCAAAAGAAAGAACGCAGGCCAGGTGATGAAATTCCTGCTGGGGAATCCTTTTGAATTTCCTGAAACATTCCACACTACTGCATTTTTCAGCTCGGTCTTTGTGTTCATTCCTGCCATAGTAGTGATCATGCTCATCACCAATGAGTATACCTATAAAACCAGCAGGCAGAATATCATCGATGGTTGGTCAAGGAACAGGTTTCTGCTCGGGAAGTTTTTCAATGTGGTCATCATCTCATTACTGGTGTCCGTGATATTCACGATTGTTTCAGTAGTGATAGGCAAGATCGCCACAACCAAACTGGTTCCGGATCCCTGGTCACAAAGCAAATATATCTGGTTGTTTGCACTGCAGACTTTTGCGCAATTATCACTAGCATTCATGGTGGGTTTCCTGGTCAGGCGGTCATTTATAGCCCTGGGCGTTTTTGTATTTTATTATATCATCCTAGAGAATGCAGCAGTGGGTATATCAAAAGTGAAGAAGCTGCATTTTGGCGAATACCTTCCGCTAGAGATCTCAGATAAAATGATACCGCCACCCGCTTTCTTTGGCCGGCTGGATGAGGCCGCCTATAAAGCTAATCTGGCTGCTATTGACAGGTATGTAGTATATACTGTGATACTGACAGCCATGGTTTGGGCAATTTGTTATATTGTGAACAAGAAAAGAGACCTGTAGGAGCAGGTTGCAGGTTGCAGGTTGCAGGTGGCAGGTGGCAGGTGGCAGATTAACTTTAACGACTATGAAGAGGTTGACATTTTTTTTACTTTTTACTTTTTACTTTTTACTTTCTTCAGCCCAGCCGTCAGAAACAATTTTAAAATCACAGGCTTTGGATATGGGCAGGGCCATGGTAGCGGGTGATTCAAAAGCTTTTTCAAAATACATGTTGCCGGAACTGGTTACCCTGGGTGGGGGTGCAGATAAAGTAGCCCAGATGATGGATTCCATGTTTGCGGTATTCAAAACTTTTGGCGGCCAGGTAAAAAAGATCACGTACGGAAATCCCGGGAAGATCGTCAAATACAACAAAGAACTTCAAACCACCTTACCCCAGACAACAGAAGTCACTTCGTCTATAGCGGATGTGATCCTCACCTCTACTCTGGTGGCCATCTCAAGAGACAAGGGGAAAAACTGGTATTTTTTTGATCCCTCCATGAATAAGGCAGAGCAGTTGAAAGGAAAACTTCCCCCCATTAGTCCTGACATTGTTGTTCCGCCGCCACAGCCCAAATTCATCCCAAAAGAACAGTAATGGGTGAACTTGAGATTGACCGGCCTGACGGAAAACTGACCTTGCATGCGAGGATATTCACCTATGGCAATGCAGCGGATGCATTGATCACTGAAAGGATCAGGTCTGAGGTCGAATGGATGTGGAATGAACCACAGGCCTCAGTCAGCATTAATAATATGATGCTGGATCTTGTATTCCGGATAGAAGCTGACCTGGTCAGGGATATTGCACCCATTGCGGTGATCAGCAACCTGGATCCCAGGAATAATTATTTCAGAATTGAGGAAAGATCATTGCACAACATTTCCTTTGTTGACGGGCTTGGATGCAATTCCGGCTATTTCCAATACGATAATCTGTATGAAGGTTCAACTACAGCTGCCCATGAATTCGGTCACACGATCGGGCTGGAACACCCGGTTGACCTTGACTACAGGGGATATGGAGTACCTGGCATCATGTATCCGCGCGGTACATTGGTGGACCCTGAATTCCAGTACGATCCAAATATCCAAGCAGGCCTTCCGGGAGGCACCATGCATCCGAAATTCAGGAAAGTGAGACTGGAAGATATCAGGTTGCTGAATCTGCATCGTTTAAGATTCGCAGGCGGGAAAGCAATATTGGGAGAATTTACCAATGTATACCATTCACCACATGAGTGACTAATATAGATCGTCGATCGCTTTTTCCAGTGTTGGGAACTGGAAATAAAAACCTGCTTCTTCAATTTTCTTACTGCTCACTGTTGCGCTTTTTAGTACTTCCGTGCTCATTTCGCCGAGTACGATCTTAAGTGCAAAGGCCGGAACTCTCAATGTAAAATGCCTGGAGTTTGTAATATGCTTCGCCAGCGTCATGGTGAGTTCCCTGTTGGTAGCAGGATGCGGCGCCACAGCATTGTATACCCCGCTCATTTCCTTCTCATCGATGGCATACATGAATACCCTGCAGAGGTCATTGATATGTATCCAGCTGATGACCTGGCTGCCGTCGCTGAGAATGGTTGCTGCGCCTACGCGTAACGGTTTTCTGAATTCTTTTAAGGCCCCGCCTTCACTGCTCATAACGATACCGGTTCGAAGTTTCACCAGCCTGATGCCGATCTCTTCAACTGGGCTTATACTTTTTTCCCATTGGTAACAGGTTTCACCCAGGAAATCACGGGAATGGGGGTCAGTTTCCACAAAGGGCTTTCCGTTATCAGGACCATACCATCCAATAGCAGAAGCGCTGATCACAGCACGTACTTTGTGCTTATTCTCTTTAAGAGCCTTTACCAGTAATTCACTGCTTTTGGTGCGGCTTTCCAGTATCTCTTTCTTCCGGCTTTCTGTCCATCGTTTATCAGCCACTCCGGCTCCCGCCAGGTGGACAATATAGTCTGCATTGGACAATGCCGAAGGATCAATGTATTGTTTTTCAATATCCCATCTGGAATAGTAGATGTTCCCGTTGTTCCGGAAAAAAGCCTGCCTGGAGGTATGAAGGTCTGTTTCACGGGCTGTCTCCTGCGGATTGCGGGAAAGAATGATCACGTCAAACCCGTTTTCAGCAAGCATTTCACTTAAATGCGTACCGATCATACCTGTACCTCCCGTGATCAGAACTGTAGCCATAAATCAAAATTACTTAAAAAGCTGTTTTGTTGGCATGAAACCGTGTTCCATTAATTTCAGGTTGCAGGTTACAGGTTGCAGGTTGCAGGTTGCAGGTTACAGGTTGCAGGTTACAGGTTGCGGGTTACAGGCTGCAACCTGCCACCTGCCACCTGCAACCTGCAAAAAAAACCCCCCGTTAAAACGAGGGGTTTATGTAGTTACAACTATGAACAAAATTCAGTTTTCGGGGGAAAGGATAACTATGTTGATTAGTCAGGCTTCTTTCCCTCCAAAAAAGTATTTATAGTGCTGATCTGGCCCTGGTTATTTTCATCCGATTTTACAGTGTAGTTGCTGTAAAATTTCTCGATCGATGTAAGGGCTGTATTATGTACCTCCAGGTTTCGGCGGATATAAGCCGGCACACTTTCAAATTCATTATTTGGATCAGCAGCATTAATGTTAAACGACAAGTTGCGCAACTTGTGCAAACGTTCCGCTGCCTTTCTCTTTTGATCTTCTGCCTCGTCCTGCATCGCAGGTTCCTCGACAGAACCCAAAGTTGCATGAATCGGAGGTGTGCCTGGCTCATCCACCGCTTTTGGTTCTTTGATCACGAGTTGCATGTCGAAAATTGGCCCATCTTCTTCCACGCCACCCTTTGTGACCAGCTCTTCAAAAGGTGATTCCTGATTGGATTTTAAATCAATCGGCTCCTCAGCATAGATGTTGGATGGCTTGGCCAAGAAACCACCTGACGTCGGGGTGGTACTAGCTTCTTTTTTATTTTCAACAAAATCGGTAGTGGATAAAACCGTTTTCCCGGTTTCGGCTGGTTTATTTTCTACAGGAACTTGAGGGGTTGAAGATAAAGAAAGCATTCCAAATTCTTCAGAAATTTCTTCCTCCCTCAGTGCAAACCTCATAACTGGCAGATCCTCAACCTGTTCCGGCTGTAACTCAACGGCAGCAGGGGTTTCGGGCATAACCGGCACTGGCTTTTCCTCTTCCATTTTAACAGGGTAAAGCGCTGATACAGAAGATAGGGGCACGGTTTCTTCCTCAGTTCTCAGGGTCATTTCCATTGCATTCTGCACAGGCATAGCTGCATCTTTTTCTTCCATCCTTATCACCATCTCCTGCGGATTTTCCCCGATAGGAAGTCCAGGCTTCTCATCCATACTGAGCACAAACACTTCAGGTTTTGACGCCTGAAGTGCCTGGGTCAGTTTGGGTTCCGTGATTACAGAGGTATGGTCGGATACGGAGGGCACGTTGGATACGGAGGGTACGTTGGATACGGGGTTCACCAGCTTGGGAGCCAGTGGATCTTTATCTTCAAAAGGGAGCACAGGCTGGCCATACATTTTCTTCTCCTCGCCTTCCACACCCAGGGTCATCACGATCTTCTGGTCTTCGTCTTTCTTTTCCACCGTAGGCATCATGGTGCCTTCAAACGGGTCCCTATGTTCAAAACC
>JAHEFC010000572.1 GCA_024640385.1 Sphingobacteriales bacterium | reverse complement strand
TTTCAACGGTAAAGACCTTACCGGCTGGAAACAGCTGAACGGTCAGGCCAAATACGAAGTGAAGAATAATATGATAGTTGGTACCACGGTATCGGACCAACCCAATTCCTTTCTCGCTACTGACGTTGACTATGGAGATTTTGTTCTTGAACTGGAACTGATGGTTGACAGTACCATGAATTCCGGTGTGCAGTTCAGAAGTGAGAGCAAGCCCGATTACCTGAACGGTCGTGTACATGGCTACCAGATGGAAGTTGATCCATCCAAAAGGGCATGGAGCGGCGGTATCTACGATGAGGGAAGAAGACTCTGGCTTTATACCATGGAGTTCAATGACCCCGGTAAAAAAGCTTTTAAAAACGGGCAATGGAATAAATACCGCATCGAATGTATCGGCTCTCATATCCGTACCTGGGTGAATAACGTTCCCACTGCATGGCTGATCGATGATCTTACGCCAAAAGGTTTCATCGCCCTCCAGGTTCACTCCATTCCAAAAAATGTAGCGCCGGGAAGGCAGATCATGTGGCGCAATATCCGGATCAAAACCAGGAATATAAAGCCCACGATGACTGATCCCATTTATGCAGTCAACCTTCTTCCGAATGATCTCAGCAATATCGAAAAGATGAATGGTGTCAGTTTACTCTGGGACGGGAAAACCACCAATGGTTGGCGGGGTGCATATAAAACTTCGTTTCCTGAAAAAGGCTGGGAGATCAAAGACGGGGTGCTTTCTGTGCTGGCATCAGGCGGCGCAGAATCTGAGCACGGCGGTGACATTGTTACCACCAATGAATATGGTGCGTTTGAATTGCAGTTTGAATTTCGTCTTACAGAAGGCGCCAACAGTGGGGTGAAATATTTCGTTACCGAATCGGAGCAGAATAAAGGATCAGCCATTGGTCTAGAATACCAGGTATTGGATGATGCAAAACACCCGGATGCCAAACAGGGAACTGCGGGTAACCGCACCATTGCTTCTTTATATGATCTGATCCCCTCTACAAAATTTCCACAGGCCATCAAAAAAATCGGAGACTGGAACCGTGGTATGATCAGGGTATATCCTGATAATCATGTGGAGCATTTCCTGAATGGGTATAAGGTACTGGAATACCAGCGTGGGGGCCAGATGTTCCGCGCACTGGTTGCCAGGAGCAAATACAATGTATGGAAGGATTTTGGGGAAGCAGAAAAAGGCAGGATCCTTTTGCAGGATCATGGTGATAAAGTGGACTATAGATCAATTAAGATCAAAAATTTGTAAATCATTAATCCGCTAATCCGACAATTAGCTAATTCGTCAATCAATTATATGCAACGCAGAAAATTCATATCAAACACGGTTAAATCGGCCGCAGGATTGTATATAGGTGCCATGGGCTTTTCAGCAAAAAGTTATGCCCGCATCAAAGGGGCAAACGATAGGGTAGGTGTTGGCATAGTGGGATACTCTGACCGGTTCAGGCAGTCTTTGTTCCCCAGCTTCATGAACCATAAGGCTGAGCTGAATTTTGATATACTCGCAGTATCTGATATCTGGAAGATGAGGCGTGAAGACGGCAGCGCATGGCTAAAGGAAAAACTGGGTCACGATGTGATCCCTTATGTCAATAACGATGCGCTTTATGCCGATAAGAATATTGATGCAGTGATTGTCAGTACCGCAGATTTCCAACACGCCCTGCATTGCGTAGAAGCGGTGAAAGCAGGAAGAGATGCTTATGTGGAAAAACCATTTGCAGAAACCATGGCAGATGCCAGGGCCGCGCTGAAGGCAGTAAAAGAAACGGGCAAGATCGTACAGATCGGTTCGCAGAGAAGAAGCGGACCTAATTACGCTGCTGCGGCAGATTTTATCCAGCAGGGGAAATTTGGACCTGTCACTATGGTGGAACTGACCTGGAATGTGAACCAGCCCGGAAGATGGAGGAGACCCAAAGAAGTTCCAAAACTGAAAGAGGCTGATACCGACTGGAAACGTTGGTTAATGAATCGCCCCTTCGAAGCATTTGATCCAAGGAAATATCTTGAGTTCCGTCTTTTCTGGCCTTATTCCTCTGGAATGCCGGGCCAGTGGATGTGCCACCAGATCGATACCGTGCATTGGTTTACCAAACTGAATCACCCCCGTTCGGTAGTGGCCAATGGCGGCATCTATGTATGGAAAGATGGAAGG
>JAHEFC010000571.1 GCA_024640385.1 Sphingobacteriales bacterium | reverse complement strand
AGTCTTTCTTACCGTTCTTCCAGCTCTATTGCCACTTCTTCTTCGTTACGCTGATCGAAGAGTTCATCAATGATGCTGAGATGATATTTAGACAACCGCAGATCATGGTTCTTTCCCTCACCCACACGGAATAACAATGAATATTTCTTCAACCACTCCTCCGGTAAAATACCCAGGGTGCCATCATTCAATTGAACGAATTGCTGCTTATTGGTAAGTGCCCTTTTGATCTCGGCAATACTTACATGCTGATCCCCGAACACCACATCCACTTTGGCATCAAACCAGTCCATCCCGCTTGATATCCTGATCTTGGTGTTGGGTTTCTCGGTATTGAATTTGAAATTCTTCAGCACATCGAAACCTATCACGGGTACTTCCATCTCCTTCATGGCGTCCACAAACAGGAAGAACCAGTTGTTCTTCAGCACGTCGCTTCCCTTCAACACGAGTGCTCCGTTATCAGGATGAAGGAAATTACTATGAAGATTTTCCAGTTTGCGGATAAACCCGAGTTCCGCCTGCTTATTGCGGTTGATCATCATCACCTTACCGTCCAGTGGAATGGTGATGTTATCTTTATCATTGTATTTGATCTCGTAACCCTTATAACTGAAAAGAGGTACAAAAAGAAGATAATCTCCTTTCTCCTGCAGTTGAAGCCTGATCTCCGGTTCGCCATCTTTCACATCCAGCACTAAGGCCTTATCAAATTCCACATGATAATCCCTGGTGAGGGGGGTGATCTTTTTCTGCAGGAATACACTAAAATCCTCTTCTTCTATAACAACCCTGCCATCGGGAAGAAAATCCTGCACAACTGCAAAATCTTCTTCCTTGTCCCATATGTACAATACTTCGTTGTAAAGCATCAGCCAGTCGCTTCTCCATTCATTCTCCTTTAACTCGATCTCCAGCTCATTGACACGCGCTACACATTCCACCACTACTTTCTTCTTTTCAGGATAAACGCGGAACGCCGGCCTGAGGGGATCAACAGCCACGTCTACCTGGCGCATATTGGCGGTTATGAAATTCTTCCCTTTCGGAAGTATGTAAAATGGCGTCTTGTCTTTATTCTCCCTGAATATCTTCCTGAGTTTGGGGAGCATGTATTCTACGATCAGCGCCTTGGTATCATCGGCCAGTTCTTCATCTTCCTGCTGGATGATATTCTCCCAAATTCCGGAGAAGGGCGAATTGCGGCTGATGAATTTATTGATCTCTGTCTGGTGGAATTTCCTGAGTTGCTGGATAAGTGCACTTTCTTCTTCTGACATCCCCTCTATATTGACAAACTTTCCCAGATCGATCTTTTCCACTTTACCGGTAAAACTTTTGCCGGTATCTGAGCATTCGCCGGTGACCACCTCGATGGTGAACCCCGGGAATGTTTTGTGGTTGTTGTTGAAAACTATTCCCAGTTTTTGAGATGGCTGTATCACTGTGACCTCAGCTGGTGCTTCTTCAAGCACCTGCCTCACTTCCACTTTTGGCCGGTATGCATTAGCGGCAGGTACTACTCTTTTCACTGCCGGATCCAACACCCGCAGAAATGGCTTTCCATCTTTATAGGCAAATTCAAATTTCTTCTCCCAGCCGTCGTCTTTGGTGCTGTAACCATATGCTTCCAGGAGCTTGTTCTTTTCCTTCTCCCAATTGCGGATCGAATCAAAGTAGTTGGGGCCGTAAGCATTCAGCAACTGAACGAAGAGAATGGCTTTATGGATGCAGATAGGATGATTTTCTTCCTTGCACTTGCAGGAAGTATCAAAATTCCTTTCTTCGTTTTTCTGGATCACTACCGGATATAGTTCACCGTCAAAATCCATTGACGCTTCCACCCTTTCGTCTTTTGCCTGTACAATATTGGCTTTCTGGGTGCGCAAATAGACTTCTGCTGCTGAATAGGCTTCGGGATCAGTGAGCATACGGATCGTTTTCAGGTCGATATGCTTCATTTTGATCACCGTATGCCGCTGGTGGTATACGATGCCTTTCTCGCCAAGGATATTTTTATCTAATAATTCCTGTAATTGTAAAAGGGCGGCCGCCTCATGCCGGCAGATATCCCCCAGGTTATAAGGGCAGCTGCAGCGGATGGATAAGGTTTTTGGATCCTTATACTTCTGCACATATACCTTATAATACGTGTTGTAATTATCATCCTTCACCCGAAAGG
>JAHEFC010000031.1:4245-16362 GCA_024640385.1 Sphingobacteriales bacterium | reverse complement strand
TGGAAAAAGAAGGGATCATCGTGACTACCATGAAAGAATTATCCGCAAGGCGTAATAAAAGGTAAATCGAAACTTGAAGGTCAGCTCATGATAAGTGATTTGTTTGTCTCATATTTTCCCGGGTATACTGCTAAGGCCGGGGTTGAAATATATTTGAAACAAATAAAGCCTATGCGATCTGTTTCAATAGCTGCTGTTATTTTCCTGGCCCTGGTTAGTTGCAAAGCACAGAAGCCTCTTACCCCACCGGCCATCATGGGAGGAAGTGAAGAGCTCTACATGTATCAATGGAATCTTGCAGAACTCAACGGGAAAGTGGTAGATGCCATTTCCGGAGCCGGGCTGCTTTTCTCGCCTGGCCAGATCAATGGTGTAACAGGTAATACAGGGTGCAATAATTTGAAGGGTACGATGGAGTTGGGAGCAGACCATGGGCTTAAATTTTCACCTATGGCAGTGACCCGGAAAGCATGTATGGGTGCCAGTGTTGAACAGGAGTTTCTAAAATGCCTGGAACAGACAAAGCACTGGAGCATAAACAATGGTCAGCTGCAATTGATCGATGGATCTAAAGTGATAGCTAAATTAAATGGCGTTAAACCTTCTGCTGTTGCCTCACTACCTGAAGAATTCAAAGGCACCTGGGAGCTCGATTATATCACAGGCCCGAAGATAGCTTTTGATGGTTTGTATCCCGATAAAAAACCAACCCTCATTTACGTAGGCGGCACCGAATATAAAGGCAACACCAGCTGCAATGGTATGGGAGGAAATCTCAAGGTCACTGAAACAGGTGTTGGTTTCAATCCTCCAATAACCACCATGATGGCCTGCCCTGGCGAAGGGGAGCAAACTTTTCTTAAGACATTCAAAGAAGTGGATGGATACGCATTTAAAGAAGGGAAACTGTTCCTGAAATCCAAAGGGGTAGAAGTGATGAGGTTTGTCAGGAAGTAAAAAGTTTTTAACTTTTACTTTTTACTTCTTAATTTCTACGATGCTATCAAGAAGGGAATTCATTCAATCTTCATTAGCGCCGCTGCTGGTTGCGCCGCATCTTGATCTGTTCAAAAAAAAAGGATTTAAGATCGGTGCCTGCGACTGGTCCCTGGGTAAAAGCGCAGACCCCAGTTCATTATTGATCGCTAAGCAAATAGGCCTTTCCGGTGTGATGGTCAACATGGGTTCGGTGAAAGATGATCTCCATCTTCGTAAAAAAGAAGTGCAGGATGAGTTCCTCAAACTCTCCAAAGAAACCGGCGTTGTTATTTCCAGCCTTGCCATCGGGCAGCTCAATGAGGTTCCTTATAAATCTGATCCCCGCACTGAACAATGGGTTTGGGACAGTATTGATGTGGCAAAACGATTAAATGTCTCTGTTATACTACTTGCATTTTTTGTTAAGAATGATCTGCGGAACGATGAAGCGGGCATAAGGGAAACCATTTCACGCTTAAAAAAAGTTGCGCCTAAAGCAGAGAAAGAAGGTGTGATCCTTGGCCTGGAGACCTATCTGGATGCGGCAGGCCATAAGCGGATCATTGATGCTGTTGGATCTCCCAATGTAAAGGTCTATTATGATTTCAGAAACACTGCGGATGCAGGCCATGACCCTATAGAAGAATTCAGAAAGCTGGGGAAAGACCTGGTTTGTGAACTTCACATGAAAGAGAATCAATACTTATTGAGCAAGGGCAGCCTGGATTGGAAAGGGATCAGCAATATGATCGAAGAGATCGGCTATCGGGGTGATCACTGGATGCAGATCGAATGGTCGCTGCCTGATAAAGCTGACCTGGTCAGTTCTTATATTCAGAATAAAGAATTCCTTCGCGACCATTTCGCCACTTCCACAAAATAAAATATGAAGTATTTGCTTGTTGTTTTCCTGGTCATGAGCTTGTCGTTTTCTGCCAGGCTCAATAAGGAAGACCTGTATGTTCCTGATGATCTTGTGGCAGAGCTGTGGGCAGAGTCGCCCATGTTTTACAATCCAACCAATATGGATGTAGACATCAAAGGCCGTATATGGATAACCGAGGCAGTAAACTACCGGAACTTCAATAATGATTCTAACAAAACCTTGCATCATTCTAAAGGCGACCGGGTGATGATCCTTGAGGATACGGATCATGATGGCCGGGCAGATAAGTCAATAGTTTTTGTGGAAGACAGGGATCTTGTTTCTCCGGTAGGCATTGCCGTTATAGGCAATAAAGTGATCGTGTCCTGTTCGCCAAATCTCATCGTATATACCGATGAGAATGGTGACGATGTTCCTGATAAGAAGGAGATCTTATTGACCGGGTTCGGCGGCCTTGATCATGATCATTCCCTTCATGCCGTATATGCAGGACCTGATGGGAATTGGTATTTCAATGCAGGTAATGCAGGTCCTCATGTGGTGAAAGACAGGGCAGGATTCACAATTCGTTCGGGAAGCATCTATACGGGCGGTTCGCCTTATAACAATAAGAACCAGGGGAACATGATATCGGATGACGGGAAGGTTTGGGTGGGAGGCCTGGCGCTTCGCATAGATCCCCATGGCAGGGGCTTGAAAGTAATGGGTCATAATTTCAGAAACTCTTATGAAGTGATCCCTGATTCTTATGGGCAGCTGTGGCAGAATGACAATGATGACCAGGTAGTGGCTTGTCGTGCTACATGGCTGATGGAGGGAGGCAATGCGGGTTTCTTTAGCCAGGATGGCACACGTTACTGGCAGGCGGATCAGAGGCCCGGACAGGAGATCTTTGATGCCCACTGGCACCAGGATAATCCCGGCGTAATGCCTGCGGGATACAATACCGGGGCGGGTGCACCCACCGGGGTGACTGTGATGGAATCTGATGCGTTGGGAGAAAAATACCTGGGCATGTTCTTAAGTGCAGATGCAGGTCGCAATGTGGTGTTTGGATTTCGTCCTGTTGCGAAAGGGTCAGGTTTTGAAATGGGCAAACCTGAGAACCTCATCACTTCACTTAAAAAAGATAACCAACGTTATGTTTGGAACGATACGGCTTTTGACCGGCAGAAAGAAATGTGGTTCAGGCCCAGTGATGTGACCATTGGAACAGATGGCGCCATCTATGTGGCGGATTGGTACGATCCGGTGGTTGGAGGTCACCAGATGCGGGACAGTAAAGGCTATGGACGGATCTATCGGATAAGCCCAAGGAATAAAAAATTGGTTGCGCCAGTTTATGATCTCAGTTCGGTAGCAGGACAAATTGAAATATTGAAAGCCTCTGCCATTAATGTGCGCAACAGCGGATTTGTTTTGCTGCGTGAACAGGGCGACAAGGTCAGTGATCAGGTCGGTGAGTTATTGAAAGACCGGAATCCCTATATAAGGGCGAGGGCCATATGGTTGCTGTCGCAGTTGGGAGAGAGTGGGCGTTCGAAAGTAATCGCTTTGCTCAATGATAATGATTATAAGATCAGGGCGGTAGCTTATAAGGCCCTGTTGAATTCTGGTTTAGATACACTTCAGCTTGCGGGTAAGATGGCCAATGATCCCTCTGCTTTTGTCAGGCGGGAGGTTTCAGTATCATTACGTGATGTTCAAGGTTCCAGTGAGATCCTGCATACGTTGATCAGGTCCTATCCTGCCGGAGACAGGTGGTATCTGGAAACTTTGGGTGCAGCGATGGACAAAGATGCTGCAGGGTATTATGCCTATGCCAAAGATTTTTTTGCCAAGGGAAGTTCTTCACTGGATTGGAGCAGGGAGTTGACTGAGGTAGCGTGGAGGCTTCATCCTGTTGAGGCATTGAAAGATCTGGAGGCAAGGGCCGGCAGTGCTTTGATGGATAGTTATGCGCGCCAGGAGGCATTGAATGCTATCGCCTTTATCCATGATCCTGCAGCGGCAAATGCGATGCTGGAATTATCCCGGTCACCACTGAAAGATGTTGCTGAGCAATCGTTGTACTGGCTTTCCTTCCGGCAGACCAATGACTGGTTCACCATGTTGGATTGGACTAAACTGGAACTAAATACAGCGTATCAGAGAAAATTGTCCAGCATGAAAGTGCTGAGGCCTTTTGTATTGGACAGCACGCTGAGTTTTGATGAAAGGAGGTATCGTGCAGATGCCATGGCAAGGGATTCCATTGGAGGACAGATGCTGATCGGGGTGGCAGCTTCCGGGTTGCTGGACAAGGCCATGAAAAAATATCTTGGCAAAAAGATCTTTGACAATCCGGATCCTGTAGTAAGGGTACAGGCCGGAAAATATTTTTCAAAGCCGGGGAATGACATACAGTATTCGATTGAGCGAATGGCTTCATTGAGATCTGATGCTGCAAAAGGGAAAGTCCTGTTCAGTACCTATTGCTCATCCTGCCATAGATATGGCGGTGTGGGCAGGTCAGTGGGTCCTGATCTTACTGACATTAGAAATAAATTTGACAAAATATCGCTGTTTGACGCCATAGTCAATCCATCTGCAGCTGTTGTATTTGGTTATGAGCCCTGGCTGGTCAATGTCAAAGGCGGGGAGACCTTATTTGGCTTCATCATTTCTGAAAATGAAAATACGGTGGTATTGAAAGATGTAGCCGGAGCCAGTCATACCATCGTTGCTGCTAACATTGTAAAGAAAGAAAAACAAATGGGGAGCCTGATGCCTGATCCTGCCACGAATAAGATGAGTGAGCAACAGTTGGCGGATGTGGTGGGGTATCTGACAAGTAAGTAAAAATTTAAAAGTAAAAAGTAAAAAAGACGAATATTTTTTATTTTTTACTTTTAAATTTTTACTTAGAAAATCTCCATCGGATCATCCACCACCCTGAAGTTCTCATTCATGTTATTGAGGATCTTCATATCCTCATCTGAAATCTCAAAATCGAATACATCGAAATTCTCTTCGATCCGTTGTGGGTTGGAAGATTTAGGAATGGTAGAAACACCAAGTTGAAGGTTCCAACGAAGTATGATCTGGGATGGTGTTTTATTGTATTTAGCGCTGAGTTGTTGAATTCGGGAGTCATGGAATTTTTTCCCCCTGACCAATGGCGTGTACGACTGAAGTACGATCCCCTTGTTTTTTGCATGGGCCAATAGATCTTCCAGATAAAGCCAGGGACTGAATTCAACCTGGTCCACAGCCGGAACGATATTGCCATAGGTTTCCAGTTCGTCGAGAAATGGCAGGAGATAGTTGGCCACGCCTATGGCACGTACCATTTTCTGATCATAAAGATGTTCAAGGGCTTTCCAGGTTTCTTTTCTTTTGTGCCTGATGGGCCAGTGTACCAGGTAAAGGTCGATATGTCCAATATCCAGCTTCCTCATGCTTATTTCGAATGCCCTTAAGGTGGAATCGTAGCCCTGATCTGTATTATTCACTTTGGTGGTCACAAAGATCTCCTGGCGGGGTATTCCGCTATGTCTAACGGATATGCCTACCTGCTCTTCATTGCCGTACATGGAGGCCGTATCTATGAGGCGATATCCGGTCTTTAAAGCATGATCAACTGCGTGGATGGCTTCATCGTTGTGCATATCGTAAACGCCAAGGCCAAGCATGGGCATCTCGATGTTATTATTAAGTCTAATTTTCATTCTGTTTCAATTTAAAGAAGTTTGTTGTTATCTGAATGGGATAAATTCATCCAGGCCGATAAATCGCTTATCTTATGATTTGAACTTAAACAAACCGGATATGCCTGATATTAAATTCGAAGCCTGGCAAACGATCATGATCGCCATCCTTGTTCTTTTTCTCGGCCAGGCCATGAATAAAAAGATCCGATTTCTCAGCCGTTTCAATATCCCTGAGCCAGTTTCCAGTGGTGTGGTAGTGGCGTTGTTCATAGCGATATATTTTTTTTCAACAGGAAAGACCATCAGCTTCGATATATTTTACAGGGATATCCTGTTAATTGTATTTTTTACCTGCGTTGGGTTATCGTCCAGTTTCGCTGAGCTGAAACAGGGTGGCAAACCTTTCTTTATACTTCTCTTCCTTTGCAGTGTGCTGGTCATTATACAAAACAGCGTGGGAATGGGGTTGGCAACTGCCATGGGCATTAATCCAGCTGTGGGGCTGATAGGAGGTTCCATTTCCCTGGTGGGTGGGCTTGGGACATCCATTGCCTGGAGTAAAGTGATCGCAGCCGAGCATGGGCTTCCCAATGCTATGGAGATCGGTATTGCATGTGCTACCATGGGTTTGGTGATGGGTAGTTTGTCAGGAGGACCTATTGGTGAATATCTTATCAGGAAGCACAAACTCAAACCTAAGGCTGACAGCATTGTTGCACATGTTGATGTGACTCATGGTGAAGAAGTGCCTGTATCTGAAGATTCATTTATTTACACGGTGTTTGTCATTGGTGTGGCAGTGGGGATGGGTATGTATTTGAATCAATTATTGGCTTTAACTGCCTTTCGTTTGCCAGCATACGTAACGTGTATGTTCTCCGGAATATTTTTGTCTAATACCATACCGTTGATTTTCAAAAAAATGGATTGGCCAACCCGGCATGCCAGTTTGAATTTGATCTCCGATCTCAGCCTGGGATTGTTTCTTTCGATGACTTTAATGAGTCTTCAACTGTGGGCTCTTGTTTCTGCGGCTGCGCCTATTCTTGCCATCATGGCTGCCCAGTTACTGGCCACTTCTTTGTTTGTCATCTTCGTCATTTTTAACGCCATCAGGAAAGATTATGATGCGGCGGTGATCTGTGCCGGTACCATGGGATTTGGCCTGGGTGCAACACCCAATGCCATTGCGAATATGCATGCCATCACCGGCAAGTATGGATATTCGCCATATGCATTCATCATAGTGCCGCTGGTGGGCGGATTTTTTCTTGACCTGGTGAATGCGGTGATGATCGAGTTGTTTCTGATAATTTAGGCGAGAGACGAGATGAGTGAGGCGAGAGTAATTATTCATTCTCTCGCCTCTACCACTACCACCTCTCCAGTCCCAATAACTTCTTCCCTAATTCAGAGAGCTCAGCGGTTTTATATTTTGTTTTTTCCCATTCTCTTGGATCACCGGGGAAAGCGTAGCCTTCGGGAGCAATGCGGTCGCGCCATGAATTGATCCGCCACTGGCGAAGCGCTTCATTATCTTCCTGGGCCGGCATCATCGAAATATACTGGGCAATCCGTACTTTATCTCCGGAGGTATTGGGCCTGATGCCATGGGCAAGCAAACTGTTGAAGATCATCAGGTCGCCCTTCATCATTTTCACTTTTACTTTTTCGAAACCAGTTACATCTGGTTTGAAATGGTCACGGTCTTCAGGTTGCGTGAGTTTCCAGGTGTCATAAGTGCGATATAATTCAGGTATGCACTGAAAGCCACCCATATTTTCATCGTCCTGGTCAACCAATGCAAGCACTCCCTGCACATTTACGGGTTTGGTTTCAGGATCATAATCCCAGTGAATAAAACCTTTGAATTCAAAACCGGGTCGCATGGGGAAGTTCAGATTAGCGCGGTCTATGGTGACCCATAGTTTTTCCGTGCCCCAGATATCCACGAATGCATCGTACACGCGGGGGTACTGGCGGTTGTCCCATTGGTACTGGTGATTGTATATTTCCACCATACCGCTGTTGGTCAATTCTTTCATTTGTATTTCCCGGCGAGGAGGGGCGTACCATGTTTCTTTATCGTTGGGATCTTTCTCTTCAAATTCCCAGAGCAGGTTGGCCAGGCGATCTGCCTGTTCGGCGGGGACCGCATTTTTGATCACGATATAACCGTTAGTGATCCAGAACTGCCAGTCTTCTTCAGACAGTACACGAAGGGGTTTCCCGTTCGATCTGTCGTTCAGTTTCTGCGCACTGCTTTTTGCTGTGGATGGATTGCCCGGGATGTCTTTGTGCTGGTTATCGGGTACCATAGTGGGAGCCATGGTAGGAGCCATGGAGGGAGTTTCATTTGCCATCGTTCTATTTTTTAGTTGGGTGATTATGACGGTTAAAAATAGGCTTTCCACAAGGCCATAAACTACACCTCTAATAGCCATAATTTGCACTGTATTGACATATAATTCCAATAATGGCTAAAAAATTTACATTTAAGTACAAATTAATCCTCCCACCAGGGTAGTAGTACCTCCAAGGTAGGGCCTACCTTGGAGGTACTACTACCCTGGTGAGTGAGAGAAAAAAGAAAATGAAGAAACTGGCATTAGAACAGATCCCGCAAACCAGTGAGCATTCGTTCAGGTTGCTGCTTACGCCGAACCTGAATGATCAGTATTATTGGCATTTCCACCCGGAATATGAACTCTGTTATGTGGAAGGTGTTTCCGGGACCCGGCATATTGGTGATCATATTTCGCGTTACGAGGGATCTGACCTGGTTTTCATCGGACCTTATATACCGCATTTGAATTTTGATTACGGAGTGCGAACCCAATGCGAGCAGGTGGTGATCCAGATGAAAGAAGATTTTCTTGGGAAGGAATTTTTAGCGCTCCCGGAAATGCAGACTTTGTATTCACTTTTTAAAAAAGCAGGAGGCGCCGTAGCCTTTTATGGTGAAACAAAAATTAAAGCAGGGAAGATGATGAAGGATCTTCCACTACTCGATCCATTTGCACAGTTAATGAAACTCCTTGAGGTATTCAGGATGCTGGCCCACTCCAAAGAATATGAACTGCTTCGCGCCAAGCCACTTGAAAATATCTCCGACATCCGTGAGCAACAACGTATTCAGAAGATCCACCGCATGGTGGAAGAAAGTTTTCCTTCAAAAATTGAAACCGAGGATGCGGCGAAGGCTATCAACCTCAGCATGTCGGCCTTCTGCAGGTATTTCAAACATGCAACAGGACTGACCTTCACTGATTATGTGAATAAATACCGTATCAACCAGGCCAGGAAATTGTTGCTGATGAATAAGAATGTGACAGAAGCCTGCTTTGAAACGGGGTTTGAGAATCTTTCCCATTTCAACAGGACATTCAAAAAATTTGCCGGTATGAACCCCAGTGAGTTCAGGAGGGTAATGGGCAGGTCCTGAAAAAAATTCTGAGCCGGATGATTGTTTTAACGAAGCTTTTTCAGTTGAAGCAATAACTTGACTCTATGAAATTCCTTTTTGTTTTTTTAGTGGTTTTTTCAGGCAGCGGAACCCTTAATGCCCAGAGCCTGAACTTCGATCTTGAATATGACATGCTGCTTCAGAACCTGGAATCTGAGAACTGGGCGGATGCATATAAAAGAAGCAGGAAATTGTTGGAGTTTGCTGAGAAGAATGACAAATTGGACCAGGAGCGCAAAGTATTGCGTTATATCCAGATCTTTTCCAGTGCCGGGCTGTTGAATGAAAAGATCATTTCAAAAGAGGAAGCTTTAAAAAGAGTGGATAGAATGAAAGGACTTGTAATGGCAATGCCTGCACATCTGTTCAGAAAAGACTGCCATGTAAACTGCACATGGTTCACAGAACAGATACCCAATACATTTTTTACAGGCGTCAACAATGCAAAAGGAACACAGATCTTCGCATTTGAATATGTCACGATCAAAGACCGCATCAGGGAAACATCCGAAGATCTGGAAGGGAAATATGTGATTCTGGAAGGTGTTCTGAATGAGGCTGCGGTAGAGGGGAACATACTGCCTCGATACAAACTTAAGTTTATTGATGGTACATATGAAGTGGTGAAAGAATGATATCGACCGGGATCATCCACCGAGTTTGTTCTTCACTTCATTCAGTTTCATCAGTGCCTCAACAGGAGTAAGTCTGTTGATGTCAATGTCTTCTAATAGTTTCCGAATTTCAGCAAATGTATCCGAGTGTGCATCGAAAATAGAGAGTTGAACTTTTGGGGCGCCCAGTTGCTGAACCACTTCACTGATATCATCACCACCGCGGTTCTCTTCCAGTTTCTTCAGCACTTCATTAGCCCGTGAGATCAGCGATGGCGGCATACCAGCCATCCTGGCAACATGGATACCAAAGCTGTGCGTGCTGCCGCCGGGAGCCAGTTTGCGGAGGAAGATGATCTTGTTTCCGGATTCTTTGTTGGTGATATGGTAGTTCTTTACGCCAGGTAAAATATTCTCCAGTTCATTCAGCTCGTGATAATGCGTGGCAAACAGTGTAAGCGGTTTGGCTGGCGAGCTGTGCAGGTATTCAACAATGCTCCAGGCAATAGAGATGCCATCGTAGGTGGAGGTTCCTCTTCCAATTTCGTCCAATAAGATCAGACTGCGGGAAGATATATTATTGATGATGCTGGCCGTTTCATTCATCTCTACCATAAAGGTCGATTCACCCCCGCTGAGATTATCACTTGCGCCAACCCGGGTGAAGATCTTATCTGTAATAGGTATCCTCGCGGTATGTGCAGGAACAAATGATCCCATATGGGCCATCAAAGTGATCAGCGCAGTTTGCCGGAGCAGAGCGCTTTTACCACTCATATTGGGACCGGTAAGTATGATGATCTGCTGAGTGAGTTTGTCCAGTACAATATCATTGCTGATATAGGCCTGGTCGGGCGGTAGATTTCTTTCGATCACGGGGTGCCTGGATCCGATGAATTCAAGGTCGGAACCTTCGTGCAAGTCAGGGCGCCTGTAATTGAATTGAACCGCATTGTATGCAAAACAGGCAAGACAATCCATAACAGCCAGCACGGCACCATTGGTTTGCATGGGCTGTATATAATCATATAGTTCTCGTATCAGTGCGTCGAACAATTCTGCTTCAATACGGAGGATCTTTTCCTCTGCACCGGTGATCTTCTCTTCGTATTCCTTCAACTCGGGCGTTATATAGCGCTCCGCATTGGTCAGGGTCTGTTTCCGTATCCAGTCTGCCGGAACTTTATCCTTATGTGAATGGGTTACTTCGAGATAATAGCCGAACACATTATTGTAACCGATCTTCAGTGAAGAGATATTGGTCCGTTCAATTTCTTTCTGCTGCAATAAAAGCAGGTATTCTTTGCCGGTAGAAGAAATATTCCTTAGATCATCCAGAACAGGATCTATACCTGTGGCAATTAATCCCCCTTTATTGGCCTGTACGGGAGGATTTTCCACAATGGTCGAATGTATTTTTTCACGGATATGGCTGCAGGTATCCAGTAAGGAGGCAAGTGATCTCAAATAGGGGTCCGATGTGTCTGTGCAGGATTTTTTTATCTCTTCCACATGATGCAATCCGCGCGCAAGCTGTTTCATTTCGCGGGGGTTGATCTTGCCGGGCGGAATTTTGCTTACCAGCCTTTCAATATCCCCGCAGTGTTTGATGTGTTGCCAAACCCGGTCGCGCTCATCCGGGTTCTTGATGAAATACTCAACGCTATCCAGCCTTTCGTTGATCTTCTGTATATCAACGATGGGCATCAGTATCCATCTTTTCAGCAGTCTTCCGCCCATCGGTGAAACTGTATTGTCGATGGTTTTTAACAGGGAGGTGGAATCACGGTTACCCGTACCCAATAATTCCAGGTTGCGGATGGTGAACTGGTCCATCCACAGGTATTCATCGCGGTTAATGCGTTGTACGGATGTGATGTGTTTGAGGTTAGGATGTTCAGTGTCTTTCAGGTAATGGAGAACTGCACCTGCAGCAATGATGGCAGAATGCAGCTCTTCCACACCGAATCCTTTCAGGGAGTGGGTGCCGAATTGCTTCAGAAGCTGCTCTTCTCCGTAGGTTTCATCAAAGATCCAGCTTTCAAGCGGGTACGTATAAAAACGGGCACCGAAGGTTTCCTTGAAGAATTTCTGCTGGCTTTTCTGGAAAACAACCTCGGCGGGTTTTAAGGTCTGCAGGAGTTTGTCAACATATTCAGTATTGCCTTCCGCAACAAAGAATTCACCGGTAGAAATGTCAAGGAAAGCGATTCCATGTTTCTCATCAGAAAAATGTATGCCACAAAGGAAATTGTTGGTATCATGTTCCAATAATTTGTCGTTTGTGGCAACGCCGGGTGTGACCAGTTCTGTCACTCCGCGTTTTACAATTCCCTTGGCGAGCTTGGGATCTTCCAGCTGATCACAGATCGCCACCCTGTAACCGGCTTTCACGAGTTTATGCAGGTAAGTATCCAGCGAATGATGGGGAAAACCTGCCAACTCGGACGAGGAAGCTGAACCATTATTCCGCTTGGTGAG
>JAHEFC010000031.1:0-4235 GCA_024640385.1 Sphingobacteriales bacterium | reverse complement strand
AGGGTGATACCCAGCACACCAGCAGCAATAACGGCATCTTCTCCGAATGTTTCATAGAAATCACCAACACGGAACAACAGAATAGCATCGGGGTATCGTTGCTTGATCGCCCGGTGCTGCTGCATGAGTGGAGTGTCGGCTGTTTTAGACATGATTTAACGCGGGCAAAAATAGCGATAGGCTATTTGGCGGCAGTGGTGTTATCCTCAATGTGGAAAAGAAAAATCCCATTGGGGGAGAGGAGAGAGGATACAGGATAGAGGCGAGAGGATAGAGGAAAGAATAAGCCCCTCTATCCTCTATCCTCTGGAATTCCGGCCGGCCATTTGTAATTTAGCGCCATGGCATTCAAAAAGCTCTCCATGGAGGAGTTGGGAAGAAAATCGGTGGCAGAGTTCCGGACTTCAGAGAAATCCCCTGTGGTAGTGGTGCTGGACAATGTACGGAGCATGCACAATGTGGGCTCGGTGTTCCGTTCTGCTGATGCTTTTTTAACCAGGGGCATTTATCTCTGCGGATATACGCCCAGGCCTCCGCACCGGGATATTCATAAAACTGCGCTGGGTGCCACAGAAACTGTCCATTGGGAATATGAACCGGAGATCATCAGCCTGATCCAAAGGCTGAAAAGCGAAGGGTATACGATATGCGCCGTGGAACAGGCTGAAGGAAGCATCCCTCTACAGGAACTGGAACTGAAAGCTGGACTAAAGATCGCCCTGGTGTTCGGCAACGAAGTGGAAGGCGTGCAGGATCCCGTTTTGGAGCTCTGCGACCTTTGCGTGGAGATCCCGCAATCAGGCATGAAACATTCTCTTAATATATCCGTAGCTGCAGGTATTGTATTGTGGGAAATAGCCAGGAAACAGCCCTGATTTATACTTTTTACTTTTGACTTTTTACTTCTCATTACCTTTGCCCCCGCATGTCAACTTTTAAGAATTATCTCTCCCTGATCAAGTTTTCCCACACGATCTTTGCCCTTCCGTTTGCCCTGATCGGTTTTTTCCTGGGTCTGTTCGACCTGCACTTTGGTGAGATCCCCTTCATGGGTCGTCCTACGCCGATCGAGGAAGAAGGCAGTGTACTGGATGTTTTTTCGAGAGATCATTTTTACCTGCTCCTGCTGGTGTTGGGATGTATGGTGACAGCCCGGACGGCAGCGATGGCGTTCAACCGCTACCTGGACCGGCATTATGATGCAAAAAATCCACGTACAGCGGTGCGCGAGATCCCTAAGGGTATCATCAAACCAGGTAATGCCCTGGCCTTCACTATTATCAACTGCCTGTTGTTTGTGGCCATCACCTGGTTCATCAATCCGCTGTGTTTTTTCCTTTCACCGGTTGCCTTGGCTGTGATCCTGGGATATAGTTATACCAAGCGGTTCACGCCGCTTTGCCACCTGATCCTGGGCATCGGGTTATCACTGGCTCCTATCGGGGCCTACCTGGCAGTGACAGCACATTTTTCTCTTCTTCCTATATTCTTTTCCCTTGCCGTGATCTGTTGGGTGAGCGGTTTTGATATCATTTATGCGCTGCAGGATGTGGAATTCGACAGGTCGAATGAGCTCTATTCCATTCCTGCTTCACTGGGTAAGAAGAATGCCTTAAGGATTTCTGAATTGCTTCATGTCCTTTCTTCTTTATTTGTGATCGTTGCCGGATGGCACGGAGGTTTCGGGCTTTGGTACTGGCTTGGTGTATTGGTGTTTTGTGGTATGCTGATCTACCAGCATAGTGTTGTCAAGCCCAATGATCTCAGCCGGGTCAACCTGGCCTTTATGACCGCCAATGGCATTGCCTCTGTTGTTTTCGCGATATTTGTGATCACTGATCTTTTTATATAATGCGGATACTCGCCATTGATTACGGGAAAAAAAGAACGGGCATGGCTGTCACGGATCCATTGCAGATCATAGCACAGGGCCTGACTACTGTAGATACCCATATGGCCCTGGTCTTTTTAAAGGATTACATGCAGAAAGAGCAGGTGGAAACCATCATCATTGGTGATCCGCGCAACCTCGATGATTCTGAAACAGATGCTACCGCGGCTGCGGCAGAATTTACGAAAAAACTTAAACGTCATTTTCCCGCCGTCAAAATCATTACCGTAGACGAGCGCTACAGTTCCAAACAAGCTTCCCAGGCCATGATCGATATGGGTATGAAGAAGAAGAACCGGATGAAGAAGGGAATGGTGGATGAAGTGGCAGCTACTATTTTGTTGCAGGAATACCTAAGTAGCAGGTAGCAGGTAACAGGTTGCAGGTTGCAGGTTGCAGAAAAAAAGTTCGCTGCAACCTGCAACCTGTAACCTGCAACCTGAGGAAATGGGTCAAATTTGCTAAATTTGCATGATGATTCTACCTATTGTTGCCTACGGTCATCCCGTTTTGAGGGAAGTGGCAAAGCCCATAACACCAGATTATCCTCAGCTGGATAAACTGATTGAAGATATGTGGGAAACCATGTACGGATCCAATGGCGTTGGTCTTGCCGCTCCCCAGGTGAACCGTTCTATCCGCCTCTTCGTGATCGACAGCACCCAGATCTTCGATAATATGGAAGATGATGAGCAAGAGGATTACCCCGACAAGCCAGGTGTCAAACAGGTGTTTATCAATGCCCGGATCCAAAGCCTGAATGGTAAGGAGTGGAGTTATAACGAAGGCTGCCTTAGCATTCCCAAGATCAGGGAAGATATCTTGCGGAATGAGGAAGTGGTACTGGAATACCAGGATGAGAACTTCGATACACATACTAAAACATTCAACGGTATCACTGCCCGCGTGATACTTCACGAATACGACCATATTGAAGGCAAATTGTTCATCGACCGGATATCCCTGCTCAAACGCAAGCTGATCAAGGGTAAGCTTGATGATATTTCAAAGGGCAAGGTCAGGGTCGATTACCGCATGATGTTTCAAAGGTAGTTTTGCGGCATAAGCTTTTATTCATATGGTTTCTTTTGTTCACTGTTGGAGTTTCTGCACAACAGAAGGATACCATCGATGGCAGGGTGATCACACTGTCTGAAGTGATCATCAGGAGTGGTACCGATGTAAAGGGCTTTGTCAACAAAGTGAAGCTCGACACCAGTTTCTACAAAGCATTTAAAAATCTCCGTGTACTGAACTTCACCTCACTGAACGATATCCGTATGACGGATAAGAAGGGGAGGGCAACGGCTACTCTCAGTTCCAGAACCAGGCAGTATGCTGCTAACGGTTGTCGCTACACGAAAAAAGAGTCGGAAGATGTTTCAGGGGACTTTTATGATCAAAGAGGCGGTTACAATTATTATACCGCTGAACTCTACGCCTCGCTGTTCTTTGCTTTTGACACTGTTTGCAATCAGACCAATATTGTGAAAGGGACGGAACTGAGCCTGAAACATAAATCCGGGATCGAGAAGAACAAGGAGCAACTCAAAATGCTGTTCTTCAATCCGGGTATGAAGATCCCGGGGATTCCGCTGATGGGGGATAAGGCTGCGATGTTCGACGATGATATGTCAAAATGGTATGATTTCGGGATCGATATCCAGGAGAAGAACGGGGTGCCATACTATGTTTTTACAGTGAGGGGCAAAACAAAAGAAGAAGGCGGAGATCCGGATAAACTGGTGATCGACAAGATGACCACCTGGTTTGACTATGAAAGTTTTGATGTGCTGTCGCGCACCTATTCACTCAGCTATAAAGCTGGGCTATACTCATTCAATGTGGACATGGAAGTTGAGCTATCCAGATTTGGTGAGCTCCTGGTGCCCACGGTGATCCGTTACAACGGCCAGTGGTCGGTAGTATTCAAGAAGAAGGAGCGGGGGGTGTTTACTGCGACCATTTTTGATTTTAGCCATTGAGATAGGATATAGGATACAGGATAGAGGAGACATTTCTTTCTGCAACCTGTAACCTGGAACCTGCAACTTCTAAACTACTCTCTCACATTCAACGCCGTAGAATACCTTCTCCATTTTTCAATCACAGCCTGCATGTCTTTTGGGATCTCGCTGCTGAATTCCAATCTTTTCCTGCTGCGGGGATGTGTGAAGCCCAGCGTTCTTGCGTGCAGGGCATGACGGGGACAGATCTCAAAGCAATTATCCACGAACTGTTTGTACTTGGTAAAGATGGTCCCTTTCAGGATCCTGTCGCCGCCATAAGTATCATCATTGAATAAGGAGTGGCCTATATGTTGCATGTGCACGCGGATCTGGTG
>JAHEFC010000570.1 GCA_024640385.1 Sphingobacteriales bacterium | reverse complement strand
ATATTTTCTTTGTTCTTGAGAATGGAAAGCATGAGATGTTCCGTCTCCACCATCGGGCTTTTTAAAGCTTTGGCTTCGAGTACAGTCACCCTGATAACTTTCTCTGCCTGCCTGGTAAGCGGCAGACTGTTTATGTTGGCTATGTTCTTACCTGTCTTATCCTTTACAGCAAGTTCTACTTCCTTCCGTAGTTCATAAAGATCTACATTAAGGTTCTTAAGGATTTTAACGGCGGTATTCTCACCCTCCCTGATCAACCCAAGCAACAGGTGCTCGGTTCCGATAAAATCGTTTCCCAACCTCAACGCTTCCTCCCTGCTAAAAGAGATTATTTCTTTAACCTGGGCCGAAAAGTTGTTATCCATTAGGGGTATTATTTAAAATTTGACTCTATACAATAATAACGAATAAATCTGACTTATGTTACTGAAACTAAAGGAGATAGCCAATTATTGTGCAGGTGCTTCCAATTGCCTGAAAAAGGCTGAAATTTAACGTTCTACAGCTGCATTTCCCTATCATTCAGATACACGATCGTCGAAAACAAAACCTGAAAACTCCGGGTTTCCCCTTTTTCCTTTTTACTTTTGACTTTTACATTTTATATGTTGGTCAAACTTGATACCAAGGAAAAATTCCATGTCATAACGATACTTGAACCGGCTCTTACTGCTAATATGACAGAAGATTTGGAAAGAACGTTTAACAACTGCACCCAAAACGGAGTTAAAAATATCATAATGAACCTGGCTGCTGTGTCAAAAATGGATGTTGGAACAGCAATGACTTTGTGCAACATGCAGCAGAACAGTTATGAAAACAATCATTCATTTGTGATCTGCTGCCTGCAGAAAGAGTTGGAACAATGGCTGGACAGCCAGGAACTCCTGGAACTCATGAATGTGACACCAACTGAGAGCGAAGCCATGGACATTGTGCAGATGGAAGAGATAGAAAGGGAAATGTTTGGGGAATAGGAATTGGCTAATTAATTGATTTGCTGATTATTATTCCGGATTCCGGATTGCGGATTCCGGATCATTATTAATAAAACAACCCGGAATTCAGAATCCGGAATCCGGAATTGATCTATGTTCGCTGTCACTATACTCGGTAATAACTCCGCTCTGCCTATGCACGATCGCCACCCTACCTCGCAGGTACTGACGATGGATGATCAGACTTTTCTCATCGATTGCGGGGAGGGTACCCAGGTACAAATGAACAGGTTCAAGATCAGGCGAAGCAGGATCAACAATATCTTCATTTCTCATCTTCATGGGGATCATTATTTCGGACTTTTCGGGCTGTTGAACAGTCTGAGCCTGATCAGTCGCACTGAAGATCTCCATCTCTTTGCCCCCGCTCCCCTGGAATCTATCCTGAAAGAAGTGTTCAGGGTGGCTGACACCAGGCTGTCCTACCCGCTGTTTTTCCACCCGCTGGATCAGGAAGGGCAGATCTGGGAAGGTGCAAAAGCCACCGTATCTGCCTTCAGGGTGTTTCACCGGATCGATTGCTGGGGTTTCCTGTTCCGTGAAAAAGAAAAACAGCGCAAGGTGGATATCGATAAAGCCAGGGAATATGGTGTGCCTGCTTCCTTTTATCCCCGCCTGAAAGAAGGAAGTGACTATGACAGGAATGACGGCTTCCTGGTGAAGAACGAATGGGTGACCAAACCAGCTCCACACGCCAGATCCTATGCTTTCTGCGCCGATACGCTATTTGAACCTTCACTATGCCAATATGTGAAAGGTGTCGACCTCCTTTATCATGAGTCAACCTACCTGGAAGAGCAGGCAGAAAAAGCAAGGTTAAGATTTCACTCCACGGCATCGCAGGCTGCAAGAATTGCCAGCCAGGCGGGCGCCAAAAGACTGTTGCTGGGCCATTTTTCCAGCAAGTATACTGACCTGGATCCCTTCCTCACCGAAGCCAGAACGGTATTTCCCAATACCGAACTCTCTGTTGAAGGAACCACTTATCTTGTATCATGATCAGAAGCCTGAAATTATTGTTTATGGTCACCACATTGGGTATGTCCATCACAACAAATGCGCAGACCATTCTTCCACTTTATGAAAAAGAGATCCCTGGATCCAAACCCACTCCTGACAACGAAAAAACTGAAACAAGAGCCGACGGCATCGTTATAGTTTCTGCTATTTCTATCCCTACCATTGCGATTTA
>JAHEFC010000279.1 GCA_024640385.1 Sphingobacteriales bacterium | reverse complement strand
CCTTACAAACATGTTGCGAATCATAATTGGATACTGACGGGGCTCATTGGTTAACATATCTTTATTACATTATTTACACCCGCATTATTAATACAACCAACATGAAAAGTGCTATCAACTATGTCTTAATTGTACCTGTTCTCGCTTCTCTATTTGCATGTGGTACAAGTAAGAAACTGGAGCAGACTACGAACGAGCTGAACCAGTTGAAAGAAACCAATGCCAAACAGGCACAGAAAATAACTGCCTATGAGGCAGATATTAAGCAACTCAAAGAAGAGAATATCCAGTACGGCAAGGAAGCGGAAGATTGCAGAAAAGCAAAAGAGGCAATGGCTCAGAGAGCAGAGAATTTAGAAAAAGCGCTCGCTGAAGAAGGCACTTCTATGAAAGAGCTTCGTGATAAGACCGCCGAGGCATTAATGCGCTTTGCGGGCCAGGGCGCTAATGTCACGTATAAGAACGGACTTGTCCGAATCAATTTTCCTGATGATTTCTTCTTTAAGTCGGGCAGTTCCACCATTGCGCCGAGGGGCAGGGAAGCATTGAATACAGTGGCCCAGGCTCTACGGGAAAATCCACATGTTACCTGTTTTATCATAGGTCATACTGACACCACCTCAGTTCCCGGAAAAGCTGATAACTGGTCATTGAGTACCGAACGAGCTAATGCAGTGGTGCGAGTGCTGCATTATACGTACAATATTAATCCAGCACGACTTACTGCTGCAGGGAAAGGCAAGTACACTCCTGTAGCCAGCAACGCCACCCCGGAAGGCAGAGAGAAAAACAGGAGGGTGGAGATTATCCTTAACCCCGATCTTGACAGGTTATGGGATCTCTCTAACAAAAAGTAAATATTGTACTGCTGCACAGTAATTTCGTAACTGGCGGCAGCTCCAATCAAACAATGATCAAATATTATATTTCATTTTTAAAATTAGAATAGAGATGAAGAGGAATTCAAAAAAAATAATGCACGCCAGAATGCTTTTGGCAATATTACTCATTGCATTGCTGCTGCCGTTCCAGCAATCATCAGCACAGGTCAAAAGAGGTGCGGCGGCAAGGCCTGCTGCAAGACCTGCTGCAAAACCTGCAGCAAAACCTGCAGCAAAACCTGCAGCAAGACCTGCCGGTGGTGCTGGCCAACGTACATCCGTTAGCAATTCCGGTAATAGAACCAATAATATCAATACCGGCAATAGGAATAATGTGAATATTAATGTCGACAGAAGTAAGGATATCCATATCAATAACAGCCGGAACACCGTAGTGAGAAGAGGCGTCAGGCCCTATCCAAGACCACCGTATGTTTATGGAGGGTACCGGTATCGCTGTTACCATCCCTACTTTTTTCACCCATACCATCCATTTGTCTGGGGACCTATGTGGCATCCATGGGGATTTTTCATAGCAACCCTGACCGCCACAGCCATCATAGTTTCCATTGCTGACAATGATGTGCCTCATCCTTCAGATTTGGCTGCAAATTATATTACGGGATTTGACCTTACATCGATCGATAGACAGATCTTGCTGACGGGACCACCCTTTGTAACGTATTCTGAATATCAGGAAGCTTCGAAAAGATGGTATGGGAATGTGCGCTCGATTGCCGATGGGGATTATTATTACGACCAGGGCGTTTTTTATTTGAAAGGAGACGGAGGATATACAGTTGTTGCAGCGCCGGTTGGTGCAAAAATAAAAACATTGCCTTCTGGTTACGAGACCGTTACCATTGATGATAAGGGGACCAAGAATTATTATTACGGTGGAACTTTTTATGAAAAGGTATCAGATGGATATAAAGTAGTTGCGCCAATGGCAGGTACAGTAGTGGAACACATATCCGAAGGTGGCGAAGAAGTCACTTTGGGCGATGTGAAGTATGTGAAATTCGGGGAAACTTATTATCAGCCTATCCAGGAGAATGGTAAAAACATGTATGAGGTGGCAGATGTAGAGGAAGATAAGTAAAGATCAACATCTGTAATTGCATGTGACCCGGATTATAAATCGGAACAGCTTTAAAATTGGAATTACTGGTACGGCCTTTATATTTATGGCAACAATATAAATTATGAAAAGAATATTTTTAGTCCTGGTGCTGGCAATTGGATTTACAAGCATTTCTAATGCTCAGAAATGGGCAGACCTGTCTAACGAACAGAAATACTCTAAACTGCAGGAGTTCAGGACAGACAACCAGAAATACCTGAAAGAAACATTAAAGTTATCAGATGAGCAACGCACTGATATTGATAATGTTAATCTTTGTTTCCTCAGCACCCTGGACCTGATCGACAGATATGGGAAAGACGATACAGCTAAAGAGAAATACGCAAAATCAGCAGTGAATGCGCGTAATGCCCAGCTGGATGCTATCATGGGGCCCGAAAAGCGCAAGCAATTCCAGGACTACGTTGTTGCTAAATTGAAGAAAGCTGAAGCTGCCCAGAAATAATTCAGGCACCATCAATATTGACCGGGATGAGGCAGCTCATGCCGGTCTTTTTTTGTCCTTTGCGCCAGGATGTATTGATTTGATCACATCTCTGATCGCTGTACTTTTTTATAAGACCACCCACCATTGTCCCCCGTTAGTTAATATCTTTATCATTGAATAGACGGGGTAATGCATAGATGCACCCCCTGGCTTTCTCAATTGCTAACATGGAGGCATTCTCAAGCTGGTATTTAAACATTGTATTCTTCACGGGCATACTGGGAGTCCTGGTTTCTGGGATACTGGTATTCGTTAACAAAACCGACACTTTTGCGTCCCGGTTATTGGCCGGGTTCCTGATCTGTTTCTCGCTGCTGGCAGTGAATTTTGCATTAATGGTTACCCGGTTTTACCTGGACTACCCCCATTTATGGAGGGTATTTGGCTGGGCCTCCTTCAGCTTTGCACCACTGGCTTACCTGTATGTCAGGTCCATCCTGGAACAATCATATCGCTTCAAAAAATGGGATTTCCTGTTTTTTATCCCGGCCCTGCTCCATATCATCGGCCTGATCCCTTTTTATATATTGCCTGCCCATGAAAAAGTTCAATTTTTAGAAAAAGTTTTATCAAATCCTAAAATGGTCACTTCCGAACCTGAGTCCCTCTGGCCGGAGGGATCAACGCTTTTATTGAGGGTCGTTGTTGGGCTCTTGGCCACTTTGGGGCAGGTGAGGTTATTGGCAAGATGGAGAAAGAGCCACAGTTCCGGATTCATCCAGAAAGAACAGAATGTGGTGACTTTCCGGTGGCTATCTCTTTTTACCCTCGTTATGGTTATTTTTTGGGGCCTCATCGTGGTAGAAATGCTGTTACAATTTGCAACACCCCTAAACCACAACATGACCTTTATTGTCACAATCAGCGGCACCATCCTTTTTGTCAGCCTTTACCTGCTGGTCAAGCCATCTATTTTATATGGGATACGGGGCTGGGAAAAAGAGCCTGAAAAATTGACCCTTCCAGAGGCAGCGAATCCTGAGGTGACGTCTGCCGATGAAAAAAGCAGGAACTCTGTGTCTTATGAACACGGAATAGCCTATAAACAGAAACTGGAATCCCACCTGAAAGACAATAAGCCCTTCCGGAAACGGGGCTATACCATGGCGGATCTTTCAAAAGAAACAAATATTCCCTCCCATATCCTTTCCGCTTTCATCAACCAGGAATACGGGAAGAATTTCAACGAACTGATCAATGAGTACCGGGTGAATTACCTGGTACATGAAATGATCTCCTCGGTTGACTACTCCCAATATACCCTTGAAGCCCTGGGCAATCTCGCAGGCTTCAATTCCCGCGCTGCATTCATTGCAGCAGTCAAAAAAACAACAGGTAAAAACCCTTCTGAAGTTTTCGGCCGGAGAAATTAAGGTGTTCAACCCCGGTTTGTTGATTATTCAAAATTGCAACAAGTATGCAGCCCTAATACTTTGACATGGAGGCTATTGTGCCTATCATGTGCCTTCGAAATAATAAAATCATCTTATTATGGGAAAACATGTAATCAGACTGATGCCTTTGTTGATCCTTTTAGTTGTTTCTACAACGGATTCAACTGCACAGGCTAAAAAGACTCCTGCTAAACAAGCCGCTGCACCCGCAGCCGACAAGGGTAAACCGAACATTGTGATCATCTGGGGCGATGATGTGGGTTGGTACAACATCAGTGCCTACAACCTGGGCTCGATGGGATATAAAACCCCCAATATTGACAGACTCGCAAAAGAAGGGGCATTGTTTACAGACTGGTATGGACAAAATAGCTGTACTGCTGGCCGTGCTGCATTCATTACTGGCCAATCACCGATCAGAACAGGTCTTCTGAAAGTTGGTCTGCCCGGTGCCAAAGAGGGTATGACCAAAGAAGATCCTACCATTGCGGATCTGTTGAAAGCCCAGGGCTATGCTACCGGGCAATTTGGCAAGAATCACCTGGGCGACAGGGACGAGCATCTTCCCACCAACCATGGATTCGATGAGTTCTATGGCAATCTATATCACCTGAACGCAGAGGAGGAGCCGGAAAATTCCGACTACCCCAAAAATCCCGAATTCAAAAAGAAGTTTGGTCCACGTGGTGTGATCCACAGTTGGGCCAATGCTGACGGAACACAACGTATTGAGGATACTGGTCCTTTGACTAAAAAACGTATGGAGACCATCGATTATGAAGTGGAAGATCTTGCCGTCAAATTCATGAAAAAAACGGTTGAGTCTAAGAAGCCCATGTTCCTTTGGTTCAATACCACCCGGATGCACATCTTCACACACCTCAGGCCTGAAGCCCAGGGTAAAACTGGTCTTGGGATCTATCCAGACGGCATGGTTGAACATGACGCTGCAGTAGGCCGTATTTTGAAAGCCATAGACGACCTTGGGATCGCAGATAATACCATAGTCATGTATTCTACCGACAATGGCGCTGAAGTGATGAGCTGGCCTGATGGCGGTACCACACCCTTCCGTGGAGAAAAGAATACCCAGTACGAAGGCGCTTATCGCGTTCCAACCATGATCCGCTGGCCCGGTACCATTAAGCCCGGTACGGTGATCAATAATATCTGTGCGCATGAGGATATGCTGCCAACCTTGCTTGCTGCTGCGGGAGCAGGTGATGTGAAATCAAATCTTCTCAATGGTATAAACGTAGGTTCCAAAAATTTCAATGTTCACCTTGATGGATATAACCTCATGCCTTATTTTAAAGGCGATTCAGCTTCAGTGAACAAGTGGCCTCGTCATGAAATGTTGTACTGGACAGATGGCGGTCAATTGGCAGCACTTCGCTTTGACCAGTGGAAACTTCACTTCCTTGAGCAAAGGGCGGAAAGCTTTGATGTATGGCAGGATCCCTTTGTGCCATTACGCACACCTAAATTGTTTTCACTGCGTGCTGATCCATTTGAAAGGGCCGATGAAGAAGGTATCGGATACGACCAATGGAGGCTGGAAAGAGTATTCCTTTTAGTCCCTGCACAGGCTTATGTGGCAGAATGGCTGCAGAGCTTTGCCAAATATCCGCCAAGACAGAAGCCCGGTAGCTTCAACCTCGACCAGGTCATGGAAGATCTGAGCAAAGGTGCCGGAAATAACAATTGATCTTTTGATTTTACTTTTATTTCAAAGGGCAGCAGCAATGCTGCCCTTTGCCATTTGATCTTTATCTT
>JAHEFC010000030.1 GCA_024640385.1 Sphingobacteriales bacterium | reverse complement strand
AATGCGCAAACCAATCCTGAAAGGCCTAAACTCGTGGTGGGGATCATGGTGGATCAAATGCGTTGGGATTATCTGTATAAATATGCCAACCGGTATGGTGCAGACGGTTTCAAAAAGTTGTTAAGGGAAGGTTTCACCTGTGAAAATACCTATATACCCTACGCGCAAACAGTAACGGCATGCGGGCATGCGTCGGTTTATACGGGTTCCGTGCCGGCAGTAAACGATATTATCGGGAATGACTGGTATAGCCGGGAGAAAAAAAGAATGGTCTATTGTGTGGAAGACGAATCTGTGAAACTGGTGGGAGGACAGAAATCCCAGCCCATGTCGCCCAAAAATCTTTCCGTGACAACCATATGTGATGAACTGCGGATAGCCACCAACTACAAGGCCAAAGTGATCGGTATCGCGATCAAAGACAGGGGTGGGATCTTGCCAGCGGGTCATGCTGCTAATGCAGCCTATTGGTACGAAGGTGGATCCGGAAACTGGATCAGTAGCACATATTATATGAATGAGCTGCCGGGATGGGTGAATGCATTCAATAAAAGGAAGGTCCCTGATTCTTTATATAAGAACGACTGGAACACGATGTATCCGATCAATACGTACACGCTGAGCGATGCGGATGATAAGATCTATGAAGGAAAGTTCAGTAATGAGAGTAAACCGGTGTTCCCGCATAAGATCAGTGATTTCGCAGGCCGGGATTATGAAGTGATCTCGTCCACCCCATTTGGCAATACCATGACCCTGGAATTCGCAAAACAGGCTGTAGTTGCAGAAGGTTTGGGTGCCGATGATATCACAGATTTCCTGGCTTTGAGTTTGTCGTCGCCGGATTATGTAGGCCATAAATACGGACCGAACTCCATTGAGGTGGAAGACACTTATCTGAGGCTGGACAAAGAACTGGCTTCTTTCTTCAAATTCCTGGATGAGAAATTCGGAAAGAAATATACTGTTTTCCTGACTGCCGATCACGGGGTGGCACATTCACCCGCCTATTCCCGGTTGAACAAATTACCCGGCGGTGTGTGGAACCCCGCCACTTCAGCCGCAGTTAAGAGTACCATCAACACATTCGGATTGAAGAATGTAATTGAGAATGTTTCGAACTACCAGGTATTTCTGAACAGGTATGCCATCGACAGTGCCAAACTCAAATTTTCTGAAGTGAAATCTTTTTTCATCAATGAGTTGAATAAGGAAGATGCGGTGCATTATGCATTTGATAATGAAAAGATCGGCGAGGCCGGTCTGCCAACGGAGATCAAAGAAAGATTCCTCAACGGCTATCAGCCTAATATGTCGGGCGATATCCAGGTGATCATGAAATCGGGTTATTATCCCTGGCCCAGCGAGGGAACGGGGGCTACGCATGGAGCCTGGTATCCTTATGATGCACATATCCCGTTTGTCATGATGGGCTGGGGCATTAAGCAAGGGGTATTATACCGGAATGTGTATATGTCTGATATAGCCCCCACGATCAGCAGCCTTTTACATATCCAGATGCCCAGTGGAAATGTGGGTAACCCAGTTGGCGAGGCCATCAGGTAAGTATTAAATTGCGGGCATGAAACAATACCACGATCTGCTGCAGCATATCCTGGACAAGGGGGCGCAGAAACACGACAGAACCGGCACCGGAACCATCTCCGTATTCGGGTACCAGATGAGGTTTGATCTGAAAGAAGGGTTTCCCATGGTGACCACGAAGAAGCTGCATTTGCGCAGCATCATCCATGAATTGCTTTGGTTTTTAAAAGGCGAAACCAATATCAAATATCTGAAAGAGAACGGGGTGAGTATCTGGGATGAATGGGCAGATGAAAACGGGGAGCTTGGTCCCGTGTACGGCAAGCAGTGGAGGAGTTGGGAAGGGGCCGATGGAAAAACAATTGACCAGATCAGCTGGCTGATCAGTGAGATCAAAAAAAATCCGGATAGCCGGAGGCTGATCATCAGTGCGTGGAATGTGGCTGATCTTCCTAAGATGGCGCTGATGCCCTGTCACAGTTTGTTTCAATTTTATGTTGCGGAAGGGAAATTGAGTTGCCAGTTATACCAGCGATCGGCAGATGTGTTTTTGGGTGTGCCTTTCAATATTGCTTCTTATGCTTTATTGACGCTGATGGTGGCCCAGGTATGTGAACTGGAGCCGGGGGATTTTGTACACAGTTTCGGGGATGTGCATTTGTACAACAATCATATTGAGCAGGCGAAACTGCAATTGAGCAGAACACCGTTTGCCTTGCCTACGATGAAACTGAATCCAGCAGTGAAAGACATTTTCGGATTCAGGTATGAAGATTTTGAGTTGCTGAATTATCAGAGTCATCCGGGGATCAAGGCGCCGGTAGCTGTTTAATAACAGGTTGCAGGTTGCAGGTAGCAGGTTGCAACCTGGAACCTGCAACCTGCCACCTGCAACCTGTGGTAGTGAGAATTATTTGAATTAATAATCATGATAGTATCCCAAATAGTAGCAGCGGGTGATAACAACGAGATCGGAAAGCAGAACCAGCTTTTATGGAGGCTGCCGAACGATATGAAGTTCTTCAAGAACACTACCTGGGGTATGCCCGTGATCATGGGGAGGAAGACCTATGAATCTATTGCGGGTGAACCATTAGCTGGAAGAATCAATATCATTGTGACGGGTAATAGTGATTATGATCCGAAAAATGAAAAAGTGATCGTAGTTACGGATATTGAAAAGGCCATAGAAAAGACAAAAGAAACAGATTGTAAAGAGGCATTTGTTGCCGGTGGCGGTGAGATCTACAAACTGGCCATGCCCTATACCGATCGTATTTACCTGACCCGTGTACATCATCAATTCCCGGAGGCTGAAGTGTTCTATCCGGAGATCAGGCATGGGGAATGGAAAAAGGTTTCGGCACTTGATTTTCCTGCAGACGACAAACATGCGTTTGCGTATACGTTTGAAGTGTGGGAAAGGGGGACCTGAGGGGAAAGGATAGAGGATACAGGATACAGATAGAGGATAGATATAATAACGGAGATTTCTGGAACCTGCAACCTGCAACCTGGAACCTGCAACCTGGAACCTGCAACCTGAAACTATGTATTCTCGTTTACAAATTGCATTTAAATACATAAACTACCTCATTACTGCCCGCAACGGCCGAGGCCATGGTATGCATTCCCCATTTGTGTACGAATTGATCCGCAATGTATTGATGGATAAAAAACAATACAAAGCTTATGAGAAACCGGAAGCCTACCGGAAGCGTTTATTGAAGAATGAAACCATACTGGAAGTAGAGGACCTCGGTGCGGGGTCCGTATCGGGAAAGACAAAACAAAGAAAGGTTTCCGAAATAGCCAGTACTTCGGTTAAGCATAGACGTTATAGCCGGCTTTTATACCGTATAGCATCTTATTATAAATATGGAAGGATACTGGAATTAGGCACTTCCCTGGGGGTTACCAGTGCATACCTGGCCCAGGTGCCGGGGCTGGAAGAGCTGGTGACCATGGAAGGGGCCGAGGCGGTGGCTGAACTGGCGGAGCGGGAGCTGGCTGGGTATGGGAAGGTGAGGGTGGTGAGGGGAGAGTTTGATGGGCAGGTTGCAGGTGGCAGGTGGCAGGTTGCAGGCCTTGAAAATGATACAGGATATAGGATGGAGGATAGAGGAGGCAGTCAGACTAATCTGGAAAAAACAGTTGCTGACTTCCAGCGGATAGACATGGCATTTATCGACGGTAATCACCGAAAAGAACCAACACTACGGTATTTCGAAACCATCTTCTCAAAAACCCATGCCGGGTCCTGCATCATCTTTGATGACATACACTGGAGCGCGGAAATGGAAGAAGCCTGGGATATCATCCGGAAAGATGCCAGGGTAACATTGAGTATCGATCTGTTTTTCATAGGAATAGTGTTCTTCCGCAAGGAGTTCAGGGAGAAGCAGCACTTCAGTATCAGGTTCTGACCTGAGTATTATCATCCAGTTCTTCTATAAAATCTCTAACTTAGCCGCTCTCAGAATAATACTGAATATGATTATAGGCGTTCTCAAAGAACCCTCCACAGAAACACGAGTATCCTTAGTACCAGAAACGGTATCGGCTTTTACCAAAAAGGGTTTGCAGGTATGGGTAGAATCAAACGCGGGGGCCACAGCCTTTTGCAGTGATGAAGCCTATGTGCAGGCAGGAGCTACGATCGGGGAGCGGAGTAAGATCATTGATGCTGCAGATATCATTCTTGCCATCCATATACCGGCCGACCTTGCATCTTTTCCCAAGGGTAAAGTGCTGACTGGCGTTTATATGCCCCTGATGTTCAGGGAGGGTGTGTTGAATATGGCCAATGGAGGGCATACCGTGTTCAGCCTCGATATGCTGCCGCGTACTACCAGGGCCCAGGCCATGGATGTACTTTCCAGTCAGGCCAATATTGCAGGATATAAAGCAGTGCTGCTGGCCGCCAATTCTTTTCCAAGATATTTTCCCATGTTCATGACGGCTGCGGGCAGTATACCTCCCGCCAAAGTGCTGATCCTGGGTGCCGGTGTAGCCGGCTTGCAGGCCATCGCCACAGCACGCAGATTGGGTGCAGTAGTGGAAGTATTTGATACCAGGCCGGCCGTGAAGGAAGAAGTGATGAGCCTGGGCGCCAAATTCGTAGAAGTGGAAGGCGCTGCAGATGCGTCCAAAGCAGGTGGATACGCCGTGGAGCAAACCGAAGAATATAAACAGAAGCAACAGGCACGTATAGCCGAAGCGGTGAAGAAGTCGGACATCATCATCACTACAGCGCAGATCCCGGGCAAGAAGGCCCCGATCCTGCTGACTGAAGACATGCTGCACAGCATGAAAAACGGATCAGTGATCATAGACCTCGCTGCAGCAACTGGTGGTAATACGCCTTTTACAAAGAATAACGAGACCGTACACCATAACGGGGTGGCCATCATAGGCAACAGCAACCTGCAGGCCACACTGCCTTTTGATGCGAGTAAACTCTATTCAAAGAATGTTTTCAATTTCCTCCAGCTGATCATCAACAAGGAAGGGAATCTTAACCTGAATTTCGACGACGACCTGGTAAAAGGTTCATGCATTACCCGCGATGGAGCGGTAGTGCACGAGCGCTTAAAATAGCAACGTATGAATGATATCTTAAGTTGGGTATTTGAACATCAGCAAATGATCTACATCGTGATCCTCTCCATCTTCCTGGGTGTTGAGGTGATCGGTCGGGTTCCTTCAGTTTTGCACACCCCGCTGATGAGTGGGGCCAATGCCATACATGGTGTGGTGATCATCGGGGCCATCATTGTAATGGGCCAGGCCAAAGAAGATAATTACCTGGCACTGATACTTGGATTCCTGGCCGTGGTGCTGGGTACATTGAATGTAGTGGGCGGATTTGTGGTGACAGACAGGATGCTGGAAATGTTTAAAAAGAAAAAGTAGAACTCTATCATGGGAATTAGTTTGCTCGTCATAGCTTATCTGATCGGATCCGTGACCTTCATATTGGGATTGAAAATGCTTTCACACCCGGACACTGCACGCAGGGGTAACCTGATCGCCGCAGCGGGTATGATCATAGCCATCATCGGTACAATATTCCTGTATGAAAAAGATGGCGCGAGGCTGGGCAACTACGCCTGGATCTTCGGCGGACTGGTCATCGGTTCAATCATCGGTACGCTGGCTGCCAAAAAAGTACAGATGACGGCGATGCCGGAAATGGTGAGCCTGTTCAACGGGATGGGCGGTGCCTGTGCGGCCCTGATCTCCATGGTGGAATATGACCACCTCAGGCACGAAGGATTTATAGTCAACGGAGGCCCGGTTCCTGCAGGTACACTGATCGCGATCGTCATGGGACTGATCATTGGTACGGTATCATTTGCCGGATCAGTGATTGCATGGGGAAAGCTGAATGGCAAGATCAAAGATTTTGTATTCAAAGGTCAGCATATGCTCAACATGCTGTTGCTGTTGCTGATGATAGGTGTGGCTGCACATATTGTTTATTGGGGTGCGGAATCAAGTGCCCTGATGTTTTACCTGTTGTTTGTAATGGCGGTAGTGTATGGTGTGATGTTCGTTTTCCCGATCGGCGGTGCAGACATGCCGGTGGTCATTTCATTGTTGAACTCATTCACCGGTGTAGCTGCGGCTTCCGGTGGTTTCCTGTATAATAATCCGGTCATGCTTACCGGCGGTATCCTGGTGGGTGCTGCAGGTACTTTATTGACCATATTAATGTGTAAGGCCATGAACCGTTCTTTGCAGAATGTACTGATCGGTTCTTTCGGTGCCTCTGCACAAGCAACACCGGGTATAGCGGCAAAAAGCGGCGGGGCTTATAAAGAGATTTCCCTTTCTGATGCTGCCATGGTGATGAGTTATGCCAACAGGGTGATGATCGTTCCCGGTTATGGTCTTGCTGTGGCCCAGGCCCAGCATACCTGTCACGAACTGGAAAAACTGCTGGAATCAAAAGGCGTGGAAGTGCTTTATGCGATCCACCCGGTAGCGGGACGCATGCCCGGGCATATGAACGTATTACTCGCAGAAGCCGATGTGAGTTATGATAAACTCCAGGAAATGGAGCAGGCCAACGAAGAATTTAAAACAACAGATGTTGTACTGATACTGGGCGCTAATGATGTGGTGAATCCTGCTGCTAAAACAGATCCCGCATCACCCATTTACGGGATGCCCATCCTGGAAGTGGAAGAAGCCAAAACCGTGATCGTGAACAAGCGGAGCATGAAGCCGGGTTATGCCGGCATAGAGAACCAGTTGTTCTACAAGCCCAAAACTTCCATGCTCTTCGGTGATGCCAAAAAAGCACTGCAGGATCTGATCGCGGAGATCAAAAACGTGTAAAAAATTAAAAATTTAAAAGTAAAAAGTAAAAAGGGTAAGTTGATTAACTTCATTTTTTTACTTTTTACTTTTTATTTTTTAATTCTCATTAATGTATAAAATATCCTTAGGTTTTTTCCTGTTTCTCTCCACTGCCGCTTTTTCACAAAAGATCTCTGGTTTCTCTGATGCCGATGCTGCCAAACAGATCCAGTGGGAAAAGACATTCGATTCCCTGCTGAGTACGTCTAACCAGGACGAGTGGATGAAGTTCATGACATCGAAGCCCCATCATGTCAGTTCACCGCAGGGCAAGGCCAATGCGGATTTCATGGCTTCACTGTTCAAACAATGGGGTTACGATACCCGGATAGATGTCTATAATGTATTATTTCCCACCCCTAAAACAAGGCTGGTTGAATTATTGAGTGCAAAACCGGTCAGGCTGAAGCTTGAAGAGCTGGCATTAAGAGAAGACAGGACATCAGGGCTAAGAACCGACCAGCTGCCTACATACAATGCATATTCGGCAGATGGAGATATCACTGCCGAATTGGTATTTGTGAACCGGGGCATACCCGCAGATTATGAAGAGCTGGCACGAAGGGGCATCAGTGTAAAGGGAAAAATTGTGATCGCTAAATATGGCGGATCATGGCGCGGCATCAAGCCCAAAGTGGCAGCTGAACGAGGGGCCATCGGTTGCCTGATCTATTCTGATCCCGCAGATGATGGGTATGTGGAAGGAGATGTATATCCCAAAGGTCCTTACAGGCCTTCATTCAGTGCGCAGCGAGGATCAGTGATGGATATGCCTATTGCACCGGGAGATCCGCTCACGCCATTTGTAGGCGCCACTGAAAATGCAAAACGCCTTGACCGTAACGAAGCCATCACGATCATGAAGATCCCGGTACTTCCCATTTCCTATGAAGATGCACTGCCTTTGCTGCAATCCCTGCAGGGGCCGGTAGCGCCAGCTGGATGGCGTGGTGGATTGCCCATCACCTATCATATGGGGCCATCGGTTGAAAAAGTTCATATGAAACTGGCATTCAACTGGGATATCAAACCATTATACAATGTGATCGCCACCATGAAAGGAACCGAGTTTCCGGACGAATGGATACTCAGGGGCAATCACCACGATGCCTGGGTATTTGGCGCTGCGGACCCTGTGAGTGGCATGGTATCTGAAATGGAAGAAGCCAGGGTGATCGGTGAAATGGTGAAGCAGGGATATAAACTCAAAAGATCGCTGGTCTACTGCGCATGGGATGGTGAAGAGCCGGCATTGCTGGGATCCACTGAATGGGTGGAAGACCACCAGGAAGAATTGAAAAAGAAAGCGGTGGCTTATGTGAATTCGGATGGCAACTCCCGGGGCTTTTTGTCGGGCGGAGGTACTCATGGATTGGAACCTTTCTTCAATGAAGTTGCGGGTGAAGTGAAAGATCCGCAAACGGGTGTGAGTGTGAAGCAAAGGGTATATGCCAGGCAGATGTCGCAGGGCAACAGTGCGGCCCGTGCAAGAATTGCCGGAAAGCCTTACATCAGGTTAAGTGCCCTGGGTGCAGGTTCGGATTATTCACCCTTCCTGCAATACCTGGGGATCTCATCTTTCAACATCGGATTTGGCGGTGAAGGAAGCGGCGGTGAATATCATTCCATCTATGATTCCTACGATAATTTTATACGGTTCAAGGATCCTGGTTTCGCCTATGGATCGGCGTTAGCCAGTACAGCAGGACGTATGATGATGCGCCTGGCCAATGCAGATGTGATCCCCATGAATTTCACTTCTTTCTATACTACGGTGAACGAGTATGTGACGGAGATCAAGGCCATGGCCGACCAGATGCGGACTGATGCCGAGTGGGACCAAAAAGTAGCCAAAGAAAAATTATATGAACTGGCTGCAGATCCCAGGCAGAAAGTAGGCCCCCCGATGCAAAAATCAGAAGTGCCCTATTTCGATTTTTCAAAACTGGAGAACAGCCTGGTGGAATTGAAAAAGAAATCGGAGGAGTTCAATACCTTGTCGCCTTTGGCCATGAAGCTGAGTGCCGATAAAAAGAAGAAACTGAACGAAATTCTTTATATGGCAGAAAGAAGCCTGGTCAGGGAAGAAGGACTTCCCCGGCGTAAATGGTGGAAACACCAGATCTATGCCCCGGGATTTTATACGGGCTACGGCGTCAAAACCATTCCGGGCGTAAGGGAAAGTATTGAAGAAAGGCAATGGAAAGAAGCACAGGAGAATATCAATATGGTAGCCGAGTCGATTTCGAAATATACTGCCGAGATCAACAAAGCCGTCTTAATATTGACTAATTAACTAATTGGCTAATTAGCTAATTCTTTGATCGAATATTAATGAGTAATGCAATTAGAAAATTAGTCAATTAGCCAATTAGCGAATTATTATGGAGCTGCCTGATGAACTTATAAGATCATTGATCGCAGTACAGGGGTTTAACGAATCCCTGTTCCGTCATGCTCATGATGAAACGCCACCAGTTTCAATAAGACTGAATGCGGGTAAGTTCGACATTCATGATGGGGCCTTTATTGAGACCCTGTTGCAGCAGGGCGGCATGAAGATCAGGTCGCGCATACCATGGGCAGGAGCCGGATATTATCTGGAAGAGCGGCCTGTATTTACCCTGGACCCCGCTTTGCATGCAGGCGCTTACTATGTGCAGGAAGCCTCCAGTATGTTCCTCGAATTCTTATTGGGTAAAGTGTTGGGTGATGGGTCTGGTTTGAAAGTATTGGATCTATGTGCTGCGCCCGGAGGGAAAACCACGCTGTTGGCGGGCATGAAAAATTTTAAACTCGTATTGGCGAATGAGATCATCCGGACCCGTGTGAATATTCTTTATGAAAACGCAGTTAAATGGGGTGACCCGAAAATATTCATCAGCAATAATGATCCTACACATTTTGCAGGACTGCCTGCGTATTTCGACGTGATGGTAATAGATGCCCCTTGCAGCGGTAGTGGTTTGTTCCGGAAAGATAAAGACGCGCTGGATGAATGGTCAGTGGCCAATGTGCAGCACTGCGCTGAACGGCAGAAAAGAATTCTTTCCGATGCCCTGCCGGCATTAAAGGAAGATGGCATCCTGGTCTATTCCACCTGTTCTTATTCCAAAGAAGAAGATGAAGATATAATGGATTTTCTCATGGATCATGCTTCATTGGAATCCATGGATATCGATGTTCCGGAAGAATGGGGTATTGTCAAAACCTATGGAGCCAAAGGGGGATGCGGCTATCGTTTTTTTCCAGGTAAGACCATGGGGGAGGGATTCTTTATTTCCTGTTTCCGATTAAAGGAGGCGGTGGCCGGAGATGTAGTTTCGGGAAGAAAAAAAACTACACGAAATGTTAAAGCTTCTGTGCCTGCCAGCTGGCTCAGGCAGGATATGGAGGTAGAAACCATATCAGCAGGGGAGGAGATCTATTGTATACCTATGGAATTGCTTGAAGATCACATCTCATTAAGGGAAGTGTTGAATGTGAGGAAGTCCGGCGTCAAAGCCGGTTCCATGGGACGCAATGAATTTATTCCCGATCATGAGCTGACCCTGAGTTATTTAGTCTCGGGTCAGGCACCCAGGATGGATATGGATAAGGTTAAAGCGCTGCAATATCTCAGAAAACAGGTGTTTGAGCCGGGAGAAGGGGCGAAAGGCTGGTATATAGCCAGTTATGAAGGACTGGCCATGGGGCTTGTTAAACATCTGGGCAACCGGTTGAATAATTATTATCCTGCATCTTGGCGTATTTTAATGTCTTAATTTAGAGGCTGAACTATGAAACAAGGAATTCTACTTCTGTTTTTACTGGTAGGCTTAAAGCTGAATGCGCAAAACCTGATCGCACAACAGGAAGGTGCTAAAACCTACCTGAACCATACCGTGGCAGCCAAGGAGAACTGGTATAGTGTGGGCAGGATGTATAATATCAGTCCGAGGGAGATCGCACCATTCAATAGTACCACGATGGAGAAACCCCTGGCTATTGGTCAAAAGCTGAAAATTCCGCTGACTTCCGTCAATCTTGCGCAAACAGGACAACCGGCACCGGATGAAGTGTTCGTACCTCTTTATCATACGGTAAAGCCGCAGGAAGGATTGTACCGTATAGGTCAGAATTATAACAAAGTATCTGTAGACCAGCTCAAGGCCTGGAATAAACTCAAAACCGATCAAACCCCCATTGGGACTAGCCTGATCATTGGGTATTTGCGGGTAAAAAGAGACCTTTCACCCTTGGCGAATGTAGGTGTGACCAATGTACAGAATCAAGCGGTTGCAAAAACAACGGCTGCTACACCAACTGAAGCTGCGAAAACCACGCCGCCTCCGGCACCTGTAAAAGAAACACCTGCTCAAACTGCCAATAATCCTGTGGCCAATGTACCACCGGCGAAGAAAGAAACGACTCCTCCTCCGCCTGATCCCAAAACTGAACCAGCTGCGTCCAAAACCATCACAAGCACATCTGTTGCTGAAGGTGCATTCGGCGGATTATTCCTGGAGCAATCCAAAGGAAATCCTGCCAATACCATCACAGGCCAGGCTGCCAGTTTCAAAAGCACCAGTGGCTGGAAAGATGGTAAGTATTATGTGCTGATGAATAAGGTGAGTCCGGGTACCATTGTCAAGATCACGGTTCCTGCCAGCAATAAAACAGTGTATGCGAAAGTCCTCGGCGAGATCCCCGCGGGTAAAGAGAACGAAGGGCTGCTGGCAAGAGTGAGCAATGCGGCACTGGCGCAATTGGAAGTTCCTGAGGGAAGGTTTGATGTACAACTTCAGTATTAATTTCCCAAGTATAAGAGAGTAAGAACGGCAGAGAGACAGAGAGTAAGAATTCTTCCTCTCAGTCTCTCTGACTCTCTGACTCTCTAAATCCTTGCGCCTCTCACAAAATCATCACAGGCCATTTTCTTCTTTCCTTCGGCCTGAACAATTTTCGGGTATATATAACCGTTAGCACAAGCGAATCTCAGTTTCCCGTTTTCAATGCTGAATGATCCGGGCGTTTCGTTGTGGTGCCTGATCTCTTTTTCAGATTCAAAGATCTTGAAGTTCTTTTCCTGCAGGGTGGTGAATGCGGCAGGGTAGGGAGAGAGGCCGCGGACCAGGTTGAAGATGGACCCGGCATCTCTGGTCCAGTCAATGCGACAGGTTTCCGTAAATATTTTTGGGGCGTGTTTGGGTTCGGTGTTGATCGAAGACTGCGGGATCTCCTGCAACCGGCCTTCCGCCAGCTGTTTCACGGTTTCCACCAGCAGGTTGGCGCCTGCGATCTTCATCCGGTCGTGAAGTTGGCCGGCATTCTCCTTGTCTCCTATTTCCATTTTTTCCTGCAATAAAATATTGCCGGTATCAATTTCATGCACCAGTTTAAATGTGGTAACGCCGGTAAATTTCTCACCGTTTATGATGGCCCAGTTGATGGGGGCAGCGCCGCGGTAATCCGGCAGCAGCGAGCCATGCAGATTGATGGTACCCATGGGCGGCATATTCCACACTGCTTCCGGCAACATCCTGAACGCCACCACAAGTTGCAGATCCGCTTTCAGTGCACGAAGCTCCTCCAGGAATGCGGGGTTCTTGAGTTTCTCAGGTTGTAACACGTGCAGCCCCTTGGATAGCGCGTATTCTTTCACGGCACTCTGCGTGAGTTTCATGCCCCTGCCCGCGGGTTTATCAGGCGCGGTGATTACGCCAACAATTTGACAGCCGGCCTCAACAAGAGCTTCAAGACTGGCTTTTGCAAATTCAGGAGTGCCAAGAAAAACGATCCTCAGTGAACGGAAATCCATAGTTAAATTAATCAGCGTACATCAGGTATTTCTTCCTGATCTGTTTGAATTTGGCCAGGTCAGGCTCCCATGACTTGCGGATCTCGGCTTCTGATCTTCCAGCCTTGATCTGTTCCATCAGTTCTGCATTGCCTGCCAGTTTATTGAAGAAATAATCTTCCGCCTTGCCTGATTTAGGCTGAAGGAAGAATTTTTCTTTTTCAGGGAAGAGTTTATACGCTTCCAGTATATATTTCAACTGAACTTTATGATCGATCTTCTTTAACACTTCTTCATTGCTGCCGCGCAGGTCCCATCCATAGCAGAGCTGGTCTTTCAGTTTGGGATCTTTTGCACCTGCTGTGGATACGGGTGTAAATGAATAGAGATTTTTTGGCAGGGAAGGGTGACCAAATACCTGGAAAGGCGTTGCCGTACCGCGACCTTCACTGAACACGGTGCCTTCAAAATAGCAGGTGGAAGGATACCAGTAAACAGAGGCCATGTCTGGCAGATTGGGTGAGGGTTTCACTGGCAGAGCATATTTTGATTGGTGCGTATAATTTTCGCACTTGATGATCTGGAAATGGAAAGGCGTATCTGCGCTATTGGATGCTGTTCTGTAATAGTCATATTTCGCATTGGCTTTGGGTGATAACCATTTTTCTCCGGCGATCATCATTGCATACTCACCAAGCGTCATCCCATAGACTACGGGGATGGGCTGCATGCCAACAAAAGATTTGAACGGAGGTTTGAGCACCGGGCCATCTACATAAAATCCATTGGGATTGGGACGGTCCAGGATCATCAGCGGTTTGCCGCTTTCCATAGCGGCTTCCATGAATTCCTGCAATGAAGAGATATAGGTATAAAAACGGACACCAACGTCCTGTATATCAAAAAGCAGCACATCCACATTGGCCAGGTCTTCCGCACTCGGCCTTCTTTTAGCGCCGTATAAAGAAACTACCGGGAGACCCGTTTGCTGGTCAGTATAGTTGCCTACTTTTTCACCGGCATCGGCTGTGCCCCTGAACCCATGTTCCGGACCGAAAATGACCGTGATCTTCACGCCCAGTTTACGGAGCGTATCCACCAGATGGGTATTTCCCACCATGGATGTATGGTTGGCAAAAACGCCAACCCGCTTGTTTTTAAGCATGGGCACATAGACCTTCACCCGATGGGCGCCGGGTGTGATCTGTTGTGCTTTGATTCCGGAAAAACTCAACAGGAGAGCCACTATCAGGATAAAATGCCGAAATGTGGATTTCATAATCATCTGTCAAATATCCGTAAAAAAGGCACCTGAAACGTGAAGATTTGTTACCTTGTCCGCCAATTCTTCCTCTATCTTTTCTTTAGTAACCCAAAGTTGCAGGGATCAGGTTCGGCAGAACAAAATAAAACTTTAAAACATGCAAGCTAAAGAAGGCGATGTAGTACGTGTGCACTACACAGGACGTTTAACTGATGGTACACAATTTGACTCTTCAGTAGGAAGGGAGCCCCTTGAATTTACTGTTGGAGCAGGCCAGATGATCAAGGGATTTGACTCTGGTGTGAGAGGTATGGCAGTAGGTGAAAAGAAAACCATAGAGATCGCGCCGCAGGACGCATATGGTGAGCGCGACGACGAAGCGATCATCGAGTTTCCCGCTTCAAATATTCCGGAAGACATGACCCTGGAACCAGGTATGCAGCTTACGCTCCGCAACCAGTTCGGTCAGCCTATACCAGTTGTAGTGCTGGAAGTAAAGGAAGAGATCGTGGTGATGGACGCCAACCATATGCTGGCAGGGAAAGACCTGGTGTTTGAAGTTGAATTAGTGGAAATAGTCGCTGAATAAATAGATAGATAAAAAGATAGGAAGATAGAGAGACAAGGACCAGGAAGCTCTCTATCTTTCTAACTTTCTCTTTCTCTATTTTCTTAGATACCATCCAAGCCAAACCCCAACTCCGGCCCAGGCGACTATGCCGTCCATAAAATCAGACCAGATACCAGGGCTTTTATACCAGATGAAATAGGCATAGGGAAAATTTAGGAATCCGATCAGTCCCATAAATACGCTCGCCAAAAATATGTTCCCGAAGGAGGGTATTCCTGTCCGCGTGATCAGCCAGACAAACAAATAAACAATGAATATATCCACGAGAAGACCTCTGGCCATATTCATGATCATACCTTCACCGCTCCAGCTGGCGTGATAGTCCACTATGGCCCATGGCTTGCCTTCAACTTCCTTCATTTTGGCCTGTTGTTCTTCGGCAGAAGTGCCGTCAGGGAAAGAAGGTAAAAAATATCTTCCCGGTTCCAGCTGGGATTTCAAAAAGCTTAAAATGGTATCCTGTTTGGCCGTGTATTGTTGGGCAGGCCTGTGCAGGTCCAGCGCTGCATTGGAAAGAAATTGCCAGAAGAAGATGATAATACCTCCTACTATGGCTGCTATCAGATGCTTTTTCATGATGATGAGGGTTTTATGAATACATAATATATAGAGATTTCCCCGTATATCAAATCCTCCCATCAAATTCTGGCGTAATTTGCCCAAAACAAGGTTATGTTCAGCGGTTATGCATTTACGGTAGAGGAACGGTTTATCAGGTATGCCCGGATCGATACCCAGTCGGACCCCCATTCTTCATCTTATCCCAGCACGGAAAAACAAAAAGACCTGAGCCGGCTGCTGGTGGAGGAACTGAAAGGCCTGGGCCTGAACGACGCCTGCATGGATGATAACGGATATGTATATGCGACCATTAAGTCGAACTCTGCCAAAAAAATCCCTGTGATCTGTTTCTGTGCCCACGTGGATACTTCGTCAGACAGCAGTGGTGCTGGCGTGAAGCCCATCGTCCATAGAAAATACGATGGTACACCCATTATGCTGCCCGATGATCCATTGCAGGTTATTAAAATAGAGGACCATCCATACCTGAAAGAGAAAATAGGGGAAGATATTATTACTGCCTCGGGCAAAACGCTTCTCGGAGCAGATGATAAGGCTGGTGTGGCCGTGATCATGGATATGGCCAATTACCTGGTGAGTCATCCTGAAGTTAAACATGGAGATATACGGATCTTGTTCACACCTGATGAGGAAGTGGGCAGGGGCGTGGAGAAGTTAGATATGAAAACCCTGGGCGCAGACTTCGGTTATACGTTGGATGGGAGTGAGCGGGGATCATTGGAAGATGAAAGTTTTTCGGCCGATGGAGCCTCCGTGATCTTTCACGGAATCAGTGCGCATCCGGGATATGCAAAAGACAAACTGGTGAACGCCATCAAGATCGCGGCTGAGTTTGTGGATTCCCTGCCTAAAGGTGCATTCTCACCGGAAACCACTTCGGCACGGGAGGGCTTTGTACATCCCTTGCATATCGAGGGCACAGCAGAAATGGCGAAGGTGGATTTTATTGTAAGGGATTTTGAAACTGCGAAACTTAAAGACCATGCGGATTTCCTGGAAAAACTGGCCAACGAAACCGTTGAACTGTATCCCGGGGCCAGGGCTGAGGTGAAGGTGCGCGAGCAATACCGCAATATGAAAGAAGTGCTGGACAAATACCCCATGGTGGTCGGGTTTGCAGAAGAAGCGATCCGTCGTGCGGGTATGACCGTTAGAAAATTCCCCATCCGTGGTGGTACCGACGGGTCTAAGCTTTCCTTCATGGGCCTGCCTTGTCCGAATATCTTCACGGGTGAAATGGCCTTTCATTCAAAGCATGAATACG
>JAHEFC010000278.1 GCA_024640385.1 Sphingobacteriales bacterium | reverse complement strand
CGTCATTACCAGGCCCGTAAGCAGGATAGAAACCACAAACGGAAGTCCGCTCATCATCATCCCGTCAAACATTACCATCAGCATCATCCCTATCAATCCACCCATGCCAATGGCATGCATGCTGATCTTGAAATAAATATTGGCGATCATGGCCATGATGGAAGCATAGAATACACCCTGCAGCATGTCTTTCATCGCAGGTGCCACGTCAGTGCGGTTATAGAAAACATACCAGGTCCAGAAAAAGAAAATGATGCTGGCCATATAGGGCACGATCCTTTCTTTCTGCGTATCAAGATAAATGGATTTGGAAAAGCCCAGCCCCTTCAACAGCAGCACCACTACCAGCGGGAAAATAAAATTGTTATTGAAAACCGTTGCCAATGCCAGTAATTTGTCGCGCGGGTCCATATAATTGAAATAGGCCGGGTTGATATAGATCATGTACACAGCCATATACACGCCCACCAGCAGGGGATGGAAAAGATAAGATACCAGCCTGGCAATGAAAGTCCAGCTGGCCGGATAACTCAGGGTTTGCCTCATATCATAGTTCTTTGCGGAGCCTGGCAACAGGGATATTCAGTTGCTCCCGGTACTTGGCTACTGTACGACGTGCAATATTATACCCTTTTTCGATAAGCATTTCGGTGAGTTTCTCATCGCTCAGGGGTTTGCGCTTACTCTCCCCTTCCACCATATCGCTGAGGATCTTCTTCACTTCGCGGGTGGATACTTCTTCACCGCTGTCTGTACTCAGCGATTCGGAGAAAAAGAATTTCAGCCTGTAAGTACCGAACTCGGTTTGTACAAACTTGCTGTTGGCAACTCGGCTGACCGTAGAAATATCCAGCCCGGTTTTTTCGGCAATATCTTTTAAGATCATGGGCCTCATGGAAGTTTCATCACCGGTGAAGAAGAATTCTTCCTGGTGCATCATGATGGCTTCCATGGTGATATATAATGTATGCTGCCTTTGCTTGATGGCATCGATGAACCATTTCGCCGCGTCGATCTTTTGTTTGATGAAGATGACGGCCTCTTTCTGCCTTTTGTCTTTCTTGCTGCCCCGGTCGTATTCTTTCAACATATCCCTGTACCCCTCACTCACCCTCAGGTCGGGTGCATTCTTGGTATTCAGCGTGAGTTCGAGCTGACCGCCATTATTATATATGAAGAAATCCGGGATGATATAACTGTCTATCGTGCTTTCGCCGATATTTCCCCCGGGCTTGGGCGACAGCTTAATGATCTGGTTGATCGCAGCCTTCAGGTCTTCATCCGTCAGGTTAAGCCCCCGCTGGATCTTATCGTAATGTTTCTTGGTGAACTCCTCAAAATAGTGTTCTAAAATATTGATCGCCTGGTCTATGGCTTCGTCGTTATTATGGACCTGTTTACGATAGAGCTGCAATAACAAACATTCCTGGAGATCCCTGGCGGCAATACCGGGAGGATCGAACTGCTGGATCTGCCGGATCAGCATTTCAACTTCTTTGGCCGTTGTGGAGATATTCTGCCTGAAGGCCAGGTCGTCAACAATGGAATTGGTTTCGCGGCGCAGATAGCCATCGTCGTCAATGCTTCCAACGATCTGCTCAGCGATCCGCCGCTGATCATCTTCCATTTTCAACATGCCCAGTTGTTCAAGAAGATAATCCTGGAAAGTGGTTTCGATCCTGTTTTGTATGGTCCTGCTCTCGTCGAGCTCGGGGTAATTATCGTCTTTCAGTTTGTACTCGGCGATATCATCTTCATCACTCACGTATTCACTCAGATCCAGGTTCTCGTATTCATCGGGGCTGCCGTCCAGTTCAGGGTCCTCTGCGTCTCCATCCTCATCACCAGTGAATTCATCTACCAGCTCTGCGTCTTCCTCGTGCACATCTTCGCTTTGTTCAAGGGCGGGGTTCTCTTCCAGTTCTTCTTTGATACGTTCTTCCAGGTTGGCAGTAGGCACCTGTAACAGCTTCATCAGCTGGATCTGCTGAGGAGAGAGTTTCTGAAGGAGTTTTTGTTGTAGACTTTGCCCTAATGCCATAATCTGTCCAATCATTTAGACCGGCTAAACTGCACCAGAAAAAGACTAATTTTAGGAGGTTACAGGGGAAGCCGGCCGAGGCCACAAAAATCGAGCCGTAAATCTACACATTAAATCAGATGAAATGTCGCAACGATTTTTTATTCTTCTTATTTCATTGATTTTACTGCATCTGACGGGCATTTCACAGGAGCAAAAAAATGTTAAAAAAATTTTATACCGGCCCCAGACAGATAGTTTAAGGCTTCCATCAGCCCCAGCGGGCAAATATATCTCCCTGAACCCCATGGCATATCAGTTTGAACTGAAGCAGGGGATCATTTGCCGGAAAGAATACCAATTGGAAAAGAAATCAGGAATCCCGTTACGTCTCAGGTTGGGAAGCCTGGACTATGTGGACAGGATGGAAGGGAAATATTAGAGAGACAGAGAGTCGGAGAGTCAGAGAGTCAGAATTCTTTCTTACTCTCAGACTTTCAGACTCATTGACTCTCTATTATTTGATCCAATCCATTGGCGGAATTTCCGCCGGCTCGGCATAGTATTTTAAACGAAGGCTGTCGCTCCAGCCATTGGGATTGGAATAGAAATTCTTGCTGCTGAAAAATATGGCGCCCTGGATATTGGGCGTTTTTCGCAGCGCTTCGATCTGCCGGGTCAGCAGGGTTGAATCTTTCCAGGCCGCATTGGAACCCGCACGGTAAATGCCCAGGCCTATATAACAATGCTTGCCGAATGTATTCTTGCTCCACCAGTCCAGCAACACTTCATAGGGTGCCGCTTTATGTCCAAACTCCCAATAGAGCTGCGGCGCCACATAATCGATCCAGCCTTCTTTCAGCCATAACAGGATATCGGCATAAAGATCGTCGTAGTTCGTCTGACCGGCCTTAGTGTTGCTTCCACGCGGATCCTTATCAATATTCCTCCATACTCCAAAAGGCGAAATGCCGAATTTACAGGTTGGCCTGGAACTCCTGATCATGCGGGAAAGCATTACAATAATAGAATCCACATTGCTTCTGCGCCAGTCATCCTTAGGCATAGACATCCCGCTTTTCCTGTACGACGCTGAATCAGGGAATTCCCTGCCCGTGATTCTATAGGGATAAAAATAATCATCGAAATGAAGCCCGTCTACGGGATATCTTGTCACAATGTCCCTGATCACTTCTGTCACAAAATCCTGCACTTCTTTATTACCCGGATCAAAATAACGCTTGCCGCCATAATCCAGGAACCACTCGGGATGGATCCGGGTTACGTGCGTTGGCGCAATGGAGGATTTACCAATGGCAAAATCCGCCCGATAGGGATTGCACCAGGCGTGAAATTCCATTCCACGCTTATGCGTTTCCGTTATCATGAATTCCAGCGGATCATAATAAGGCGAAGGAGGCACTCCCTGCTTACCTGTCAGCCATTCACTCCAGGGTTCATAAGGTGAAGGATAGAATGCATCCGTGGCCGGCCTGATCTGTACGATCAGTGCATTCATACCGTTGCGTTTATGCATATCGATCATCCTGATGAACTCTGCCCTTTGTGAATCGGCAGGCAGGCCTTTCTTCGAAGGCCAGTCGATATTATCTACTGTAGCGATCCAGGCTGCACGGAATTCATATTTAGGGCTCTGCTGGGCGAATCCGAAAAAACTGAGCATCAGCATGATCAAAACCACAGGCGCTGCCCGCATCTTGTCAAGCAGTTTATTCAACGTTTTCATTTCCTTATCACTTAGCGGCCCGATAATATTATCCATCTGGTGATTCTTCTGGTCCAGCTTGGCCAGCAATTTCTTGCCCCTCTCTGTGATCTGCACTTCCACCAGGCGCTTATCCGTTTTAGAAGCCTTCTTGCTTACCAGTCCTTTCAGCACAAGCCTGTCCACGATCCTGCTGGTATCACTCATCTTGTCCAGCATGCGTTCCCTGATCTGCAGGGTAGACAAAGGCTGGGGCGCACTGCCACGGAGTATCCGCAGTATATTATATTGCTGCAAAGTGAGGTCTTCCGACTCCAGCAACAGCCTCAGTCTTTCAGTCACCCAGTTATACGTGTAGATGATGTTGATGATGGCTTTCTGCTTCTCGTTCCGGAACTTCTGTTGGTTAATGTCCTTCTCCAGGCTCATGCAATTCGTTTGGATGTGAATGATTGGTGTGTTCCACAAATTCACTGGTATAGATGCGTGTCAATAAGATAAGGTATGAAAGTAGTAAGGGTCCAAAGATAAATCCCATGAATCCGAAAAGACCAAGCCCAACAATTATTCCGAGAATAGTGATCAGCGGATGCACATCTCCGATCTTCCTCATTAAAGTTACCCTGGACAGGTAATCTACATTTCCTGTAACAACAAAGCTGTAGATCATTAAACCGGAGGCCTGCCAGGTGGCGCCCTGGGCATATAGGAAGATGACCAGCGGTGCCCAGATCAGGGTGGTCCCTATTACCGGGAAAAATGCAAACACCCCCGTGAGGAAACCCCAAAGCCCCCATTCGGACAGTCCGAATATCCAATACCCTAAAGCCGCAAATACTCCCTGGACCAGCGAGATCAATGGAATGCCGATGGCATTGGCCCGAACCATGCTCATGGTTTCTACCGCCAGTTTTTCTACACTGTCTTCATGTAACGGAATGAACCTCCTGATCGCAGCTTCCATGTCTTCACCATGTACATACATGAAATAGATCACAAAAAAAGCCATGGCAAGATTGCCCAGAATATTGAGGGAGCTGTTAAGAAATGTAGGGATAAAATTGGCCATCATTTTCTGCACCGCAGCCATATTTTCCTTGGTCAGGATCTGGGTGCCTGTATAATTGTAAACCTGGGCCGATAATTCATTCAACCCTTTCATCAGTTCTTCCGAATGTGTGAATACTTCACTGATCCTGGGTAACATCAGTTTCACAATGAAAAACATGGGGAAGAGGATGCAAAATATGCTGAGAATAATATAAAGCAGGGCAGTTGCCGAACGGCTCCATTTCTTCCCGTTTACCAGTTTCAGGTAAGAACTGCGGGTGAGTATATATAATGTTACTGCCCCGAGAAATCCCGGTACAAAAATGTAGAGCTCCTTGATGATCAGGAAGGCCAGTAATAATATGATCACCAGCAGTATGACCTGCCTGATCCTGTTATTGAATCTTGTTATTCTTTCCACGATTTTTTTTGTTAGCCCCAGACTTTAGTGCCTTCACTGCAGTTTGAACAAATATCAATGTTTTTCCGGCTATTCATCAACTGTTTGCGGAATGTTCTGTATTTCTCATTGTCCCAGGCAGCCCTGAAAGATTCTTTCCGCAGATCGCCCAGCTGATGCTCTGCGTCTTTATCAAAACAACAGGGTACTACCAGTCCGTCCCATGTTATAACATTGGCATGCCAGAGCTTCCAGCAATGATTGGCCATCTTGTTTTTGGGTACATATTTCCCTTCGGCAGTTTTTTTATAACGGCTGTACTTATCGGTGATTGGGATCAGCTGGTTAGGATCATTCTCATAATCATAGACCTGCGCCGTCTTGAACCAGACATCATCCACCCCGATCTCCCTGGCCAGTTTCTTTACTTCTTCCACCTGGTGTTCATTGGGTTTCACCACCAGGAACTGGAAGATGATAAATGGCTTGCT
>JAHEFC010000277.1 GCA_024640385.1 Sphingobacteriales bacterium | reverse complement strand
GGATTCCCCTTTGAGAAATGCAGCTTTACTTATGTGCCTGCCAGGAAGAACCAGGCTGCAGCACTGAATTTTCATCTTACAGCAAAAGAAAAGCTGGATATTTACGAGGCGTTGGGGTCAGTTTCTAACCAACGTTCATTCTCCCGTTTCAAGGAGATCCGGTGATCAGGCCGGATGTATCAGCGAAAAGGCAGAAGGGATCACTTTGATCTCGAATTTTTCAGCAGTATCATAGGGGTCGCCATCAATATGAAGCGGTGCAAGTGAGTTGTTCACGATACACAGTTCTTTAAGCTGGTAATACAGGATCCCGTGTTTCCTGAAAATTTCTTCCTGTACATCCCCGTACCTGATTTGATAGATGATGGAGAGCAATACCTGAAGTTTGTTCATTTTCTGCACCACAACAATATCCAGCAGTCCGTCGCCAAGACTTGCTTTGGGAGCAATGGTGAAATTATTTCCGAACTGGTTGCTGTTGGCAATGCTTATGAAATATGCTGTAGTGCTGATCTCTTTATTGTCGATCAGGAGTGTAAACGGGTAACAGTTCGCATTGAAAAAATTTGCTGCACTTACTTTCACATAGGTCCATAAGCCGCGTTTTTTTTGTTTAGCGAAATCGTGGGCCACTTTAGCATCGAAACCTATTCCGCTGAGCATACAGGAAAAATGGCCATTGATCGTGAAGGCGTCGATCCTCGAAGGTTTGCCACTGAGTATGATATCAAGTGCTTTTCTGACATCGCGTGGTATGCCTGCGGCCAGCGCGAGGCCATTTCCACTGCCGGTAGGTATGATACCGAAATCAACAGGAAGATGCCTGAGTGCATTGGTCACCTGACTTACAGTACCATCTCCGCCAATGATCCCAACAGTTTTAATACCCTCTTCGATAAGTTTTTTTTCAATGTGATTGAACCTGCCTTCCGCATTGGTATTCAGGAATTCAAAATCGACAGCTGACGCTTTCATTTTCCGGGTAATGGTATCTATGATGAGCGTCTTGCCCCTGGTGCCGGAGATGGGGTTAACAAGAAAGATGAGTTTACTCGACATGGATATGCAATATGAGGAATATTCCGGATTCCGGATTCTGAATTCCGGATCCTCCCTTTCTCGGAAATGTATCCGGAATCCGCAATCCGGAATTCGGAATCACCACCTGAGCAGCGCACTGGCCCAGGTAAATCCAGAGCCAAAAGCAGCGAGGCAAACCAGGTCACCTTCTTTGATTTTTCCGGCTTCATACACTTCGCACAAAGCGATAGGGATGGATGCGGCAGTAGTATTTCCGTATTTCTGGATATTATTATACACCTGGTCGTCGCGTAGCCCGAGTTTCTGCTGTACAAACTGTGAGATCCTCAGATTGGCCTGGTGGGGAATGAGCATCTTGATATCAGCCGGGGTATAGTTGTTTGTTTTCAGTGCTTCCATGATCACTTCCGGGAATTTCACAACAGCCTTTTTAAAAACGGCTGGTCCATCCATGGTGGGGAAGTTCTGGCAATTATCGATCATCTCGTGGCTCATGAAATATTCACCCATTTTTGCATCCTTCTTGAAAGTGGCAAGTTCAGTAGATGACCAGTGGTTGGCATGGGTACCGGGGTTGTACATGGCAAGTATTTCAGCACTTTCTCCGTCACTGTGCAAATGAGTGCTCAGGATGCCACGATTGGGATCTTCAGTGGGTTGAAGCACCACGGCCCCTGCACCGTCGCCGAATATCACACTTACATTCCGGCCCCGGGTGGAGAAGTCGAGTCCGAAAGAATGCTTTTCCGATCCAACAACCAGGATATTTTTGTACTTGATGAACTGGTCTGCAACGCTGAGTGCATAAACGAAGCCACTGCATTGATTGCGTACATCAAGCGCGCCGATCTCTTTCATTTTCATGGCCCTTTGAAGCAGCACGCCGCAGCCGGGGAAATAATAGTCGGGGCTCAGGGTGGCAAAAACAATGAAGTCTATATCCTGCGGGGTGATGCCGGCGCGTTCGATGGCGATCTTAGCGGCTTCCACACCCATGGTGGCGGTGGTTTCTTCGGTGGTGTGGGCGTATCGTCTTTCAACTATTCCTGTTCTTTCCTGGATCCATTCATCACTGGTATCCATCATCTTCATCAGGTCGAAATTAGTGTAGACATTCTTTGGAACATAATATCCTATACCGGCAATCTTAGAGCGCATAGCAAGCAACGTTTAGGCCGGCAAAGTACAAAAAACTAATGAGCAGTGAGCGGTCAGAAAGAGGCAGATACGCTGCTCACCGCTCACCGCTCACTGCTTGCTGCTCATTCTGATCGCTTTAATTCCGAAACCAGCTTACCTGACTGTATACTGGTAACAGTCGCTGGAAAGCACTTCCTGCATATTTTCAGCGTCAACAATCCGGAAATGAATATCAAACCTGGCTCCCGAAGGGATTGCCGTGACGTCTCTCCAAATGAGATCAGTGGCATCGCCTTTATCATCTGTTGTGATCATATGAGGAGTAAGTCCATAGCCAAGGGTTAGCCATGATGTGCTTGTACAGTTCCCGTCAACCACATTCATCGGATCAACGGCTCTTTGCAGCAAATAATGGTGGTTGGGCAGAAGATTTTGGACTTTGGTATCAAGACTGATGATCTTTGCCGCATCACGGTTCTGCCCGAAGTGGATGTGGCCATTACTTCCATTATCACCCCTGAGCACCACTTCAAGTTCATAATTGGATTCTGCTGAGGCCGGGTTCCCGGCTACTGTGGCATTTTGTACACCCGGCATGGTGGTCTCTGAGACTTCTTTCCGGCAGGCTATGTAGGTGGTTGCTGTAAGTATGAGAGTTGCCATCATAATTGACATCTGCTTTTTCATAATCTGTGTTTGATGATAGTTAAATATGTGTTTACACTTTAAGATAAGCAGTACCGGGGCGGGGATTAACTTCCACTTAGTAAATGACTGGATAGGCCTGTAGTTGGCAGTTAACCTGTGCAGTTGTCAGAAAAACTGCAGGAGATCATCCTTACGGCTCCTGGATACGTTAACCGTGTTGTTGTCTGACATCACCAGGTAGCCGCCTTCACCCCTCACATATTTGATCACTTCATTCAGGTTGACGATATAAGAATTATGTACCCTGATGAAATAATCATGATCTTCAACCTGCTCTTCCATTTCCTTCAGGGTACGGCAGGCAATCAGTTTTGGCCGGTTCTTAATGATCACATGTGTATATGTATTGTTGGCTTCAAAATAAAGTACCTGGTCGGCCGCAACCAGTTCAAATCCCTCCGACGTGGGAATGGCGATCTTGTTGAATGATTTCTTCTTATAGATCCTGGCCAGCAGCATTTCAATCTGCTCCGGGATGGGCCGCGACTTCTGGTATACCAGTTTTTCAATCGCATATTTTAATTCACCCGGATCTATTGGTTTGATGAGGTAATCTATGGCACTATAGTGAAATGCTTTGATGGCATACTGATCATATCCGGTAGTGAAGATGACAGAAAAATTGAGCGGCATGAGTTTCTCAAGCATATCAAATCCATTCATTCCCGGCATCTCAATATCCAGAAATACCAGGTCGGGTGGATTGTGTGCTATTGATTCCATGGCTTTCGCTGCAGAAGAGAAGCTATCCATGACGGTGATATCAGGACAATTCTCTGTGAGCAGAATATGCAGTGATTCCCGGCAGTGGGCTTCATCGTCGATAATTATGGCTTTAAGCATGAGTTATGGGTATTTTGAGTAATACTTCAGTGCCGGCGGGCGTTTGATCGGGATTTACCAGGTCATTTATTGTTACCTGCATCATATTTTGCCCTTTTGTTTTCATCAGTGCTATCCTTTCCGTTGTGATCTTTATGCCCATGGATTCTTTCGAAGGTTCTTTTTTCTGTTTTTGCAATAGGGCATTTTCACGGCCTATGCCATCATCTGTTATCCTGCAGATAATTAACTGGTCTTCTTTAAAGATCTGGATCTGCAGATGGCCTTTATCTTCTTTTTGCATCAGGCCATGCCATACCGCATTTTCAACATAAGGTTGCAGTAGCAGCGGGGGTATCAGGACCTTATTTGTATCGATCTCAGAATCTACCTGGATTGAAAATTCAAAATGATCGCCAAATCTCAGTTTCTCCAGCTCCATGTATATCTGCAGCGTCTCCAGTTCCAGCCTGAGTGCTATAAGTGATGATTCAGAGTACCTCAATATGGTCCTGATCAACCTTGCAAATTTGGTAAGATAAGCGGAGGCCTCTTCTTTGTTGTTCCGAAGGATAAAGAGGTTAATTGCGTTCAGGGAATTGGAAATGAAATGTGGATTCATCTGCGCTTTCAGGGCTTTCATCTCCAGTTCCGCTTTTTGCAGTTGCAGGTTGGAAACCTCCTGTTCGATCTGTCTTTTTTCAAGCAGCAGGGTGGTTTCGTTCATCTGGCGCTGCATCTGGTCTTTACGCCTTTTATTTCTCATATTCCTTACAATAAAGGCAATGATGAGAAAGATGATGGTGAGCGTCAGCAGAAAGATGATCTGCTGGAGTTTGTTTTCTTTCTCCATCTGCCTGATCTTTTCTTCTTTCATGGCTTCTGCAAGCCTGAATTGGGATGCAATACTGTCTTCCCTGATCTTGATCCGGGACAACAGGTCGATCGTAGCTATGCGGGATATAGATGCATCATTGGAAAGCGTGGCTTTAAGTGAGGTGTATTTTTTTTCATATTCTCCCGCTTTTCGGGAATCCTTTCGGGAAAAGTATTTCCAAAGCAGCAAGTAGCTGTCCAGCATATCCAACTGTGCTTTTATCGACTCTGCTTTGGCCTTTAATTGCAGGGCATATTGCAGGGCCATCTTTTCATCAGGAAGTTCCTGGTATATCCTGGCAATGGTCCCTGTCACCGTCATCCAGGATTCCATATCATTGCCTTCCTCAAAATTCATCCTGGCATAATGTGCATAGTATAATGCACTGTCATATTTTCCTTTTATACGGAGCAGATCTGCTAGCTGCATGGCATTCACGGCAAAAGCCCTTTTGCGCGCATTGGAGTCAACATAGAATGAATTGATTATTTCGTTGTTCCTGTACAGGCAGAGAATAGCGGAGTCTTCCATTTTACGAAGCATATAGACCCTGGCTGTTCTCGAATAGTAATGGTCTGGCCTCATATGGAGGCCGGACGTATTGATGGCAGAAAGCCTGTAGTTCAGGATGGCATTCTGAGTATCCCCTGCTGCCAGGTAAAGGGCGGCTTTATTTGAAGGGGAATACAGGGCATTGATGATGTCGTCTGATTTTTTCTCGATCTCAAAATCTTTTTGGTAGGCTTCGAATGCAGCCCGGATCTGGCCCTGGCTCTCATAGGTATGAGCGATCATCCGGTAGATCATGGGTACATGGACCAAATCGTTTACTGAGTAATAATATGTCAGTTCTTCTTCATAAATCTTCCTGGCTTCTTCAAAAAATCCCTGGTTGTGGTAGCAAAAACCAAGGTTGATCTTTGCCCGGTGTAGTTCAGTGTCACGTCCGTATTTTTCGAGAATGGGAATGGCCAGTTTGGTGTAGTACTCTGAACGGGAAAAATGCCCGTACTCTTCTTCTATCATTCCCAAATTCTGATAAGCCTTGCCTCTGCCGGGTTCATAGTTCAGGTATTCAGATTCCCGCAATGCCAATTCGGTATAGTACT